>JADCGN010000033.1 GCA_020249005.1 Alphaproteobacteria bacterium | reverse complement strand
TGCTCCAACACCTCGGGCCGCCATTGCTCGGGCAGCGCCTCGGGTGGGAAGGCTTCGGCGCCCAGGGCTTCCAACACGTCGTGGCGGAAGGCCACGATGGTCTCGGCCAAGTTTTCGGTGTGCAGCACCTGCATGCGCTGGTCGTAAATCACCTTGCGCTGGTCGTTCAGCACTTCATCGTACTTCAAGATGTTCTTGCGCAGGTCAAAGTTCAGCGCCTCAATCTTGTTCTGGGCGTTCTCGATGCTCTTGCTCACAATCCCCATTTGCACGGCCTCGTCATCGGGCACGTTCAGCTTGGCGAGCAACCCTTCGATGTTCGGCACGAAGCGCTTGATCAGGTCATCCTGCATCGAAAGATAAAACACGCTAGCGCCCACATCGCCCTGGCGGCCGCTGCGGCCGCGCAGTTGGTTGTCGATCCGGCGGCTTTCGTGGCGTTCGGTGCCCAGCACCTTCAGGCCACCGGCGGCCATCACGGCGGCGTGTTCGGCCGCATGGGCGGCGCGGATCTTGGCCGCATCGGCCTCATCCTTGGCCTCTTGCAACAGCAGCTCCAGGTTGCCGCCCAACTTAATGTCGGTGCCGCGGCCCGCCATGTTGGTGGCGATCGTCACCGCGCCCTTACGCCCGGCTTGGGCCACGATGCTGGCTTCCTGTTCGTGGAAGCGCGCGTTCAGCACGTTGTGCGGCACACCCGCCGCCTTGAGCGCGGCGGCCAGCTCTTCGCTCTTTTCAATCGTGGTGGTACCCACCAGCACCGGCTGGCCGCGCTGGTAGCAATCCTGAATATCCGCCACAATCGCCTTCAGCTTGCCCTTTTTGCTGGGGTAGATAATGTCGGCGGCATCCAACCGCGCCACCGGCACGTTGGTGGGGATCACGATGGTCGGCAGGTTATAAATGTTCTCAAACTCTTCGGCTTCGGTGGCGGCCGTTCCGGTCATCCCGCCCAGCTTCGGGTACAGGCGGAAGAAGTTTTGGAAGGTGATCGACGCCATCGTTTGGTTTTCTTGCTGCACGGGCACGCCTTCCTTGGCTTCAATCGCCTGGTGCAGGCCGTCGCTGAGGCGGCGGCCGGGCATCATCCGCCCGGTGAATTCGTCAATCAACACCACCTCCAGGCCGTTTTCGCCCTGGCGCACGATGTATTCGGCATCCTTGCGGTACAGCACGTGGGCGCGCAACGCTTGGTTGACGTGATGCACCAACGCGATGTGGTGCACGTCGTACAGGCTCTCGCCTTCCGGCAGCAGGCCCTTTTCGCGCAGGTAGTGCTCGGCTTTATCCACGCCGCTGTCGGTGAGGGTGACGCTGCGTTGCTTGTGGTCCACCTCGTAGTCGGTGCCCTCGGCCAATTGCGGGATTAAGCCATCCACCGCCAGGTACAGCTGGGTTTGGTCTTCAGTGGGCCCGGAAATGATCAGCGGGGTGCGGGCTTCATCGATCAGGATGCTGTCCACCTCGTCGACAATCGCGTAATGCAGCGGGCGTTGCACCAGCTGGCTGGGGTGCAGCACCATGTGGTCGCGCAGGTAATCGAAGCCCAGCTCGTTGTTGGTGGCGTAGGTGATGTCGGCCTGATACGCCGCCTTGCGTTCTTCCGGGCTCTGGCCATGGAAAATCGCCGCCGTGGTCAGCCCCAGCTGGGCGTAGACTGCGCCCATCCAGCCGGCGTCGCGCTTGGCCAGGTAGTCGTTCACCGTCACCACGTGCACGCCCTTGCCTTCCAGCGCATTCAGGTAGGCAGCGAAGGTGGCCACCAGGGTTTTGCCTTCCCCGGTTTTCATTTCCGCAATATTGCCGCCGTGCAGCGCCAAACCGCCCAGCAATTGCACATCAAACGCCCGCAAGCCCAAGGCGCGGCGGGCCGCTTCGCGCACGGCGGCAAAGGCCGGCACCTTAAGCTGTTCCAAGGTGGCCCCTTGCTGCAACTGGGCCTTGAGTGCGGCCGTTACCTCACGCAAGGCGGCATCGCTTTTGGCCTGAAATTCCGCTTCCAACGCTGTCACAGCGGCGGGAAACTGCTTGTTGGCTTTCAAAAACCGCGTGGTGGGCGTGCCAAAGAAGGTGCTTAGCAAATTCAACATGCCGCCACCATTGGCGCAAGTGAGGCCAAAAGGCAACCGGGCGGCCACCCATTTGGGCGCCAAAACAAGGCCGACAAGCGGCGGGAGTAAGCCGCGCGTTAGCGCAACCGCCCGGCGTGGTGCGCGTGGGTCAGCGCCGCGGCCAGGGCATCGGTGGCATCGGGCGGCAACGCCTGGCTGCGGCAGGCGGGCAGCAACACCCCCACCATGTGGGCCACTTGGGCCTTTTCCGCATTGCCCTTGCCCACCAGGCTTTGCTTCACCAAGCGCGCGGCGTACTCATGCACCGGCACCCCTGCTTGGGTGGGGATGAGCAACGAAATCGCCCGCGCCTGCGCCAACTTGAGCGACGACTGCATATTTTTGTTCACGAACACCTCTTCCACCGCCGCCGCCGCGGGGCGGTATTCGGCCACCACCGCCTGCAACCCCGCCGCCAACACCGCCAAACGCTCGGGCAGCGGCTGGCTGGGCTTGGTGCTTACCCGCCCGGCTGCCACAAAGGTGTAGGCATTGCCGCGTACCTCCAGCACACCGTAGCCGGTGTGTTCCAGGCCGGGGTCGAGCCCTAAAATCCGCATAAGCGTACAGTAGCCGAAAGCCCGGCCCCCTGCTAGGCTGGCTGCATGTTGGGGTATCTGTTGCGTCGCCTGCTGGCCAGCGTGCCGCTGTTGCTGGGCATTACCGTACTGTGCTTTGGCGTGATGCACCTGGCCCCGGGCGACCCCACCCAGCTGATGGGCGACTTTGACCCCAAGGCCAAGAGCAACGCCGCCTTGGTGGCACAAAGCGGGCTGAACGACCCCCTGCCCGTGCAATACCTGCGCTGGCTGGGACACATTCTGCAGGGCAATTTGGGCCAAAGCCTGATGCCTGACGGCCTCCCCGTGGCGCAAAAGCTGGCCGAGGCCCTGCCACTGACGCTGTGGCTCAACGGCGTGGGGCTGCTGCTGGTGCTGGGCCTGAGCCTGCCCTTGGGCCTGTGGCTGGCGGCTCGGGCAGGTGGCACGGCCGACACCACCGCCACCGTGTTGCTGTACCTGGGCCTGGCCGCCCCCAGCGTCTGGCTGGCGCTGCTGGGGCTGCAATGGTTTGGCGTAACGCTGGGCTGGGTACCGCTGAGCGGGCTCAACACCTTCGGCGCCGAACACTGGCCCTGGTGGCAGCGGGTGGCCGACACCCTCTGGCACCTTACGCTGCCGTTGGCGGTGGGCTTGGTGGGCAGCCTGGCGGGCCTGACCCGCTATGTGCGCGGCAGCGCCTTGGCGGTGCTGGGGCAGCCGTTCGTGCTCACCGCCCACGCCAAAGGGGCCACGCCGCGGCGCGTGTGGCTGCGGCACACGCTGCGCAATGCGTTGCTGCCCACCCTCACCCTGTTGGGGCTTTCGCTGCCGGGGTTGATCGGCGGCAGCGTGATTTTGGAAAGCCTGTTCGGCCTGCCGGGCATGGGAAAATTGTTTTACGATAGCGTAATGATGCGCGACTATCCGGTGGTGATGGCGCTGCTGCTGATCGGTGCGGCGTTAACCTTGCTGGGCAACCTGCTGGCCGACGCCGCCCTGGCCGCGGCCGACCCGCGCGTGCGTGCCGGGTTACAGCACCCATAAGGCCGCACAAAAAACTCTGCGCCGCTAGGCGCAGAGGTCTTCTTCGTAAACGTAGCTGCGGGGCAAGCTTGGGAGGTCGCTTACCGTCACGCCGAAGCGGGGCTGAAGCAGGCGGTTGATGTGCGTGGTGTCAAACGGCTCAAAGTAGTAATTGAGCACCGGCCAACCCCGCGGCACTTGCTGCCGGGTACGCGGATCAAGCATGCAATCACTGAAGCTGAGCCAGATCGTTCCCATAAAGGGTTCGGGCGCCCCTTGTTCCTGCAGCATGACCTGCGTACCGCCATTGTAACGTGCCAGTTTAGCCGCTTGTTTGCGCACGCGGCGCCACCCGCTCTTCATTTCAATGTTGACGCGGCCCCCAAAGGCCCCAGCCACACCATGAAAATCGGGCTGCCCGCAACGCAAGCGTCCGCCGTTGGGCAGGGCGACAATCGGCAAAACCGGCTCTACGGTGAGTGGCCCCTGTATCTGCCAATCGCGGAAGCACTTGAACAGCATCCGGGCACAGTCGGTAAGCCACTTCACCTGCGCGGGGTGGCTCGCCAAAAATGCCTGGGTGGTAAGGCACGGCTGGCTGTGCGCCATACCCACCAGCAAGGCTTCAAGCGTTTTGGGCTTGAGCTGCGCCAGCGTTCGCCAATCTTCTTGCGCCAAGGCTGCCGCCAGCACGTGGTGCAAGGCAATGCCGCGCCACGCAAAGAAATTTTGGCCTTGCGGCCAACTTCGGACTTTGATGTCCATACGCGTCTCCAAGGAGGGTTCTCTGCCAGCTGGCACGAAAACGATGATGATGCAAAACTGTATAAACTTAGCGTGACCACCACAACCCTACCAAGATTGGCAGTGCCTAACCGTTAAGCCGCGGCGGCCACCCGTTCCAACACCCGCAGCAGGCGGGGTGTGGGCTTCAGCACCCGCAGGTAATCATGCCAAGCGGCGGGGAGCTCGGCCAGCCGGTCTTCCGTCAGCCACAAATACAGCAAATCGGCGCCGGTCGGTACCCAGGGTTGGCCAAGCAAGCGCAACCCGGCCCGTTCGGGCGAGAGGCTGCCCTTGCGGTTGTTGGCCGGCCAACTGGCCAGCACCACGTTGTGCCAATCGCCCGTGCCGGCTTGGCAGCGCGGCACCACGTGGTCCATCGTGGCCTCGTGGGCTTTGTCGGCGGCGTGCAGCTTCACCGCCTGGCCGGTGTATTGGCACAGGCCCCGATCCCGTACGTACAGGTTGTGTAGGTTGCAGCTGGGGGTGCCGTACAGGTTGGCGGCAGGCACGTAATCCCGCAGCGCCACCACGCTGGGCAAACGCAATTCGGTGGTGGGGCTGTGGGCCCAGATGTCACTCCAGCTCACCACGTCAAAGCGGCCCAAATAATAACCCTTTAAGGTGTCTTCCGCGTTCAAGGTTTCCAGCGGGTAGCCCAACGGGTGATAATCGGCATTCAGCACCAGGGTACGGTGGGTGGCAAACAACGTGGCGTTGCTGGGCGGCGCGGCAAGGTGGGCTGCCTGCGCCATGGGGTCAGGAACTCCGCCGCCGTTGCATGATGACAGTATGGCCAACACCAGGGCTTGGCGGCAAGCCCCAAGCACGCTAGCCTGAGTTTCATGCAAGCACCCCGTGTGGCAGGATTACTCCTGGTGGCCCTGATCATCGGCGCCGCCGTGCTGGCGCCATTGCTGGCCCCCTACCCGCCCAACCAAATGTTTTTGAACGATGTTTTATCGCCGCCCAATGCCCAGTATTGGCTGGGTACCGACGCCCTGGGCCGTGACGTGCTTTCCCGCACCCTGTACGGCGCCCGCACCAGCCTGGGCGTGGGGCTGGTGGCGGTGGGGCTGGCCGTGGGCATGGGGGTGCTGGTGGGCTTGGCCGCCGGCTTGGGCGGGCGGGCGACCGATGCCGTGCTGATGCGCCTGACCGACACCATGCTGTGCTTCCCCACCATTTTCCTGATTCTGGCGGTGATCGCCTTGCTAGCCCCAAGCTTACTGAATGTGATGATCATCATTGGCCTCACCAGCTGGATGGGGGTGGCCCGGCTGGTGCGCGCCGAAACCCTAGGCCTGCAAGGCCGCCCTTGGCTGCAGGCCGCCACCTTGGCGGGGGTGCCCACCGCCCGCCTGGCCTGGCAGCATGTGCTGCCCAACGTGCTGCCCCCGATCCTCACCAGCGCCAGTTTGGGGCTGGCGGCGGCGATTTTAACCGAAGCCGGGCTTTCCTACCTGGGCCTGGGCGTCCAGCCCCCCACCCCCAGCTGGGGCGCGATGCTGACCGAAGGCAAAGGCGTGTTGGAAGCCGCTTGGTGGCTCACCACTATTCCCGGCCTGGCCATTCTGCTGGCGGTGCTAGGTTTTACGCTGGCAGTTGAAAAATAGGATTCCCTTCCCTATATCCATGTCAGACGCGGTAACTGCCACCTGGCAAGTTCCAACTCACCTCCCCTTTTCCCCATGATGCTGCCACAGAAAGGCTCTGCCATGAACACCCAACCCGCTTCGCACCTCATCCCCGTGACGGACATGACGAATCAGCAGCTTGAGGGCGACCTCAAGCGACTGGAAACTCTCTGTTTTCCTCTTTCAATCGTCAATGAAATGGCGAAATACAAGGAGGAAATCGAAGCCGAAATAAAGCGTCGCAAAGCGACGAAGCATTAGCGCTTCCGCCGCCGGCAAGGTTTTGCATCCCGGCACGCGGTAAACCACCCTTTCCTCACGGAAAGGGTGGTTTTTTAAGGCTTTTGCACTTTCCGCCGCACCTTCAACGCCTCCAAGTACGGCGTCAGCTGCGCCACCAAGGCAGGCCAGGGCAATAGGTGCAGCAGGTTGTAGAGAATTCCGTAGGGGCACATGGCGGCAGCTTACTCAACCCAGTCATCCAAGGCAACCGCGGTGCTGGCCTTCAAGGCCGCCGCTGCCTGCGCGCCGCTAAAACCGCGCCGCTGCAAAAACCCCAACCGCCGGGCCACTTCCTGCTGGCGGGCCTTGGGCTCGGGCGGCAGCGGGGCCTTGTACTTGGCCTTGAGCAACGCGGTGGCGGTAGATAGCCAATCGTGACCCTGTTCCTCCAGGCCGGCCAGGGTCTCGGTGCCCAAATCTTTCGCCACCCCCTTTTGCGCCAGCTCCTGCTTAATCCGCCCCGCCCCCCACTTGCTGCCCTTGGCGCGGCGGTTCACCAACAGCACCGCCGCGCGGGCATCATTCAGATAATTTTTTTGTTGAAACTCTTCAATCAATTTGTTGATTTCTATTAATTCATACCCCCTGCGTCGCAACTTCTGCCGCAGTTGGGTCGCCGTTAATTCACTCCGCGCCACCGCCGCCAGCGCCACCTCACGCAGCGGCTTTGAGGGGGGCTTGATG
>JADCGN010000032.1 GCA_020249005.1 Alphaproteobacteria bacterium | reverse complement strand
TTAAGGGGTTGGGGGGAGCCTGTCAAGCTGTGGGCACTCTCGGGTTTTGAGTCTGTGCACCTTTGGTGCAACAGCGAGATGCTCTGCCACTTAACCAATGGCCCAACCACACGCTGCAGATAGGGTGAAGTGGCGGGCTTGTCAACCCATCAGACCGCAAGAAACGCTGGGCTGGGTGATCAATCCAACACTGGAAAGAGTGCATAAAATACGGCAGGGGGGCCTGAGGGGGAATTTTCAAATTGATTTATTTAACATAATATTTATTATGCGAATATATAACGCATGGAATTCATTTTCAATCTTGTCAGCTCCAACCGCCCATAGTATGCATTTCTTGTTGGGTCACCGACTCAGGAACCATCATTCGATTCGGCCAGACCCGCTTTTACGGCGCTCTATGGGAGACCAATCATGCGCACGATTCATACCCTCAGCATTGCCACCCTGTTGGCGCTTGGCGCCATGAGCACGGCCGCTTCGGCAGCCGTGACGCTGGAGATGCAGCAGCCGCGCGCTGGTGCCACGCCGCCGCGCACCAGCCAGGCCGCCATCCCGCCGGAGAACCCAGCGTGCCGCGGGATGCGGAACAACAATCCGCACTTCACCCGGCTGGGCTGCCGCACCCGCGCTGGCGCGATGCGGACCCGCTGAACGGTTCAATACCACCGCTCATGGTAAGCAGGAATCTTCGGATTCCTGCTTATTTTTTGGCCTTCTCGGAAACCGTTTAAAGCGGTTTTGTGGCCCTGCCCGAGCTTCTCTGCTTCAGCTCCGCAAACCACCACTCGATCAGCGCCACCGCCAGCACCGTGTAGCTGCCATCAACCTCGCCTGCCAGCGTACGCTGCCATAGGCGCCGCACCTTGGGGCGGTCGAACCGCGTTGCATCACAATTCTCCACCACCTCCTGCAACACAGCCTTGCCGTTGTGCTGCAACCAGGTACGCAGCGGTGCGCCAAAACCGGTTTTGCTGCGGTACAGAATCTCATCCGGCACCCGGCCGCGCATGGCTTGTTTGAAAAAGGCCTTGGGTTGTAGCCCGTGCATTTTTTGGCGGCTCGGCACCTGGGCCATGAACTGCAGCAAGCGGCGGTCGGTAAACGGCACGCGGATTTCAATCCCCGCCGCCATCCCGGCCTTGTCGCCGTAGTTCAGGTTATGGTCGGGCAAAAAGCCCGCGCTTTCGGCGCGCAGCAGACGCTCCACCAGCGGCAACCCGCGGGTTTCGGCAATCGCGGCCCGGAGTTCATCGCCCCAAACACCAGCACGTTGGCCGCCCTGCTTCACCAAACTGGCCGCGTCGGGCTGGCTGTTGGTGAGGAACGCGTTGAGCAGAAATGCTTCCTCGGCGCCGCCTAACAGCCCCCCCAAACGTTCCAGACGGCGCCGCAGCGCGCCGGCTGGTGCCGCGCGTGCCAACAGCCCGCACACGCCTCCGGCAGCTCCTCCCAAGGGCCCCAACAATTCGCGCAAGCGGGCACTTTGGTGGCGGCGGTAGCCCGTTAATACGTCATCGCCACCGGTGCCGCTCATCAACAGTTTCAGCCCATCGGCGCGGGCTTGCTGGGAAATGGCGGTGACAAACAACGGGGCTGGGTCGGCGGTTGGTTCATCCAACAGCCAGGCCAACTGCGGCAGTTGGGCCAGCGTGTCATCCACCTCAACCTGCAAAGTTTTTAACGGGACGCCTGCCTGCTTGGCCATCAAGTTCGCATAATGTGCGTCATCGGCAAAGCCTTCGGCGGCCATGCCCTGGCCTTTAAAGCCAATACAATAGGTCTGCACCGGCGCATGACCAGTCGCCACCATGCTGGCCACCACGGCGCTGCTATCCACCCCGCCCGAAAGAAACGCCCCGGGCGGCACATCGGCGGTGCATTGTTCGGCGATAATCTCGTCCCACAGCGTGGCGAGTGCGGCAGGCGTGTAGCCCCCTTTTCCCTCGGCGCTTTCCCCCAAAAACACCGGCGGTTGCCACCAGCGTTCTAGCTTCACCACCACCTTGCCCCCCTGCCCGCGGCTTAGGGTGATACGATGCCCCGGCCGCAGTTTGCGGATGCCCTGCACCGGGGTGCGCACCGAAGGCGTCCACAAAAAACTGACGTATTCTTGCAGCGCGGCGGCATCGGGCGTGAGGTCAATCCCCGCCGGCTGGGCGACGGCGGCGAGCGCTTTTAGCTCACTGGCAAACAGCAGCCCGTGCGGGGTGATGGCGTAATAGAGCGGCTTGATCCCGGCATGATCGCGCGCGAGGAACAGCGTCCCCTGTTGGGTATCGGCCAGCGCAAAGGCAAACATGCCCTCCAGGTGGTGCAGCATGGCGGGGCCGTGCTTATCAAACAGCGGTGCGAGGGTGGCGGTATCGCTGTGATGATTAAAGGTATAACCGCGCAGGTCGGCGCTTTGCGCGAGGCTTTTGAAGTTATAGATCTCGCCATTGAATACCACCTTGTAGCGGTCGTTCACCGCCGCCATCGGCTGGCTGGCGGCGGTGGAGAGATCGATGATACTCAGGCGCCGATGCGCCAGGCCAATGCCATGCTGCGGGCTATGCCACAGCCCCTCGCCATCGGGCCCGCGGTGGGCCAGCGCGGCGGCCATGCGGCCCAGCAACGCGGGGGCGAAGTCGCCGTAAAAGCCTGCTATGCCGCACATACTGGGCGGTAATTAGAGCTTCTTCTCAACCGCGTCGCTGGCGCGTTGGAGGTCGGTGCCGGCGCCTTTGACGGTGGCGCAGGCGGCCAGGCCCAGACCGACCAGTGCGATGAGGGTAAGGGAGAGCGTTTTCATGATGTCGTTCCTTGCTTGTTGTGTAACCGATTAAAACCAGCCGCGCACGGTATCGGAAGCCCCTTGCAGGTCTTCGCCAACGCCGCGCACCGTGCCACAGGCAGTAAGCGTGAAACTAAGAAACATGGCAAGGGTCAGCAGGCCCCAACGCATCAGATTATCCTTTCGTTAACGTGGTTTGAATTTGTAAGATCAGGCGGCTGCTGGTCAGCAGCTCGGTGACGCTGGGCAGCCGGTTGGCCTGGCCACGGCAGGCCGCCACCCAGGCGGCCAGTGCCGCGGCGTGGCCCTTGTTTTGCCCCTGCCAAAAGGCTCGGCGATACAGCGTTTGCACCCGCCCGCCCTGCTGCCAGGTGGTGGTGGTGTAGTTGTCCATCACGCCATAGGCACCGCCGCCGAAAACCTCCAGCCGCTCCTTCGGCGCGGCTGGGTCGCCCTCGCTGGCGTAGAGGATGTCGGCCAGGCTGCCGTCGGCAAAACGCAGCGTGATGCTGTAATCATCCTGTCCGGCGCCGCGGTTGGCGGTTATCTTTTCCACAGGATTCACGCCCCCCTGGCCCAGCAGCCACAGGGCGAGGTCGGTGAAGTGGCAGACTTCGCCCAACAGGCGGCCACCCCCCTCGTCGGTCTGCTGCCAGTTGTTGGCTTCCACCTGCCCGGCATTGACCCGGATCACCACCCGCCGAGGCCCCCCCGTGGCGGCCAGCTTGGCTTGTAGCGGCACCAAGGCGGGGCTGAAGCGGCGGTTAAACCCCACCATGAGGAGCGGTGAATTGGGCGCTTTGGCGAGAGCTCTTTCAATGTTTCCCAGTTCCACAGTATTCAGTGCCAAGGGCTTTTCCACCCACACATGCTTGCCCGCCTGCAGGGCCTGCACCACCTGCCCGGCGTGGGCGTTGTGGCGGGTGGCGATCAGCACGGCGTGGGTGTCGGCATCTTCCAGCGCGGCTGAAACCTGGGTACCCGCCCAGGCGGCGTTGAATTTTTCCCGTACGTGGGCGGCCGAAAGCCCGCCCTTGCTGATGATGCCGCGCAGGCTGGCGTTCGGGTTTTTGGCCAAGGCGGGCACCAACACGCTGCGCGCGAAGTTGCCCGACCCCAAGATGCTGATGCCCAGCTGGTGGGCCTTGGGCGGGTGGGCTTGGGGCGCCGCAATGATGCTGGCGGCGGTGGGAGCCGCCGTTTCCGGGTACGCCAACACCACGCCCAGGCTGCCGCCGCCGCCGCTGGCGATGAGATCGTAGGCCTTCAGCGCCTCGGTAAACGGCACGGTGTGGGTGGTCAGTGCGGCGGGGTTCAACTTGCCCTCATGCATCAGGCGCACGGCATCGGCCAGGTTGTCGCGTTCGGTAAACGGCACGAAGCCCGGCGGGTAGCTGAGGCCCTGCTGCTCGTAGGCGGGGTCGTATCGCCCGGGGCCGTAGCTGCGCGAAACCTTGAGGTTCAGCTCCTTTTTCATGTAGCTGGCGTAGTCGAAGCGCGTGCCGACCTTCCCCACCAGCACCACGGTGGCACGGTCGCGCGCCAGCTCGGCCGCCTGTTGCAACAATTCATCGCTGGCGGTGGCGGCGCAGAGCAAAATCGCATCGAAGCCCCGCCCCTCGGTAAAGGCCTGCCAACCTTCCGCCAGCGCCTTGGGGCCCACCGCCCACTGGGCACCGCAATGCTTGGCCAGCTGGCTGCGGGTGGGGTTGGGGTCGACCCCCGCCACGCGGGCCCCGGCGGCGGCGGCCAGTTGCACCGCCAATTGGCCGACCAGGCCCAAGCCTACCACCAGGACGCGGCTGCCCAAGGTCACCTCGGCATTGCGCACGCCATGCAAGGCGATGGCCGCCAGCGTGGCATAGCAGGCGGCGGCGGCGGGCACTTGCCCGGGAATTTTTACCGCCAAGTTCCGCGGCACAGCGCAGTATTCGGCATGGTTGGCCAGCCCGGCCCCGGCGATGGCAACCCGATCCCCCACCCGGAATTCCCGCGTGAGGTTGGCCCCCACCTGCATCACCGTACCCGCGGCGCTGTAACCCAGCGGCAGCGGTTCATCCAACTTGCCGAAGGCACTTTGCAGCGCGGCGGCGGCACCATCGCGCTGCACCTTTTGCAGCACCTTTTTCACCAAATCGGGGCGTTCCTTGGCTTTGCCGAGCAGGCTTTTGCCGGCAAAATCCATCACCATTTTCTCGGTCCCGGCGCTGATCAGGCTCGCCTCGACCCGCACCAACACTTCACCGCTGCCGCAGGCGGGGATGGGTACCTCTTTCAGCTGCACCTGACCACTGCGAACATTCTGCACCACTTGCTTCATGCCGGTTACTTTAGCGGGAAATCGCCCGGCCGACCAGCTGCTTTGCCTGCCGGGTAGGCCGTCAAGCTTGCCGCCAGGCAGCTCTAAGGTATAACTTGTAGGGTATGAACCTGCCTGCCGCCCCCCAAACCTTTGAAGCCCAGCTAAAAGCCCTTGAGCAGTTGGTAAGCCAACTGGAACGCAACGAACTGCCCCTGCAGGAAGCCTTGGCGGCCTACGCCAAAGGGACGGAACTGATTGCAGCTTGCCAACAGCTGCTGGCGCAGGCCGAAACCACGGTGCAGGAAATCGCCAGCCGTGCCACCTCCAACGTAGGCTAATTGGCAATGGAACTGAGCAACGCCCGGGTGTTGGTGATCAGTGACGGCCGCGCGGGCCATGTGAGCCAAAGCCTTGGCATCACCACGGCACTGGGGTTTCCCGACCCCGAGATTATCCAGCCGCAAGGCACGTACCCGCAACGTTGGTTAGGGTGGCTGCCGCTGGGGATGCTGTACCGGAACTTGCCTGATTTGGTAGCCGCCAGTGCGCAAGCCGATCTGCTGGTGGGCACCGGGGGCGGGCCCAGCCGGGTGCTGCGGTATCTGAAAAAGACCGATCCCCGGTTGTTTACGGTGGCGGTGATGCGCCCCAAGGGCCGCTTAGGCGATTACGACGTGGTGACCACACCGCAACATGACCGACCCGGCAATGCTCCGAACCTGATCACCACCTTGGGGAATGTGAACCCAATTACCGCCGAGAAATTGGCGTTGGAAGGGCAGCGGTGGGCCAAACGCCTGGGCCATCTGCGTGGCTTTAAGCTGGCCCTGCTGGTGGGGGGGCCGAGTAAGCACGGGGGGTTGCAGCAACCCCAGGAAATCGAGGCCTTGGTGCGTGCGGTGACCAACGCTTTAAAAGCCCAGCATTCCAATGGAGCGGCCTTGTTGGTCACTACCTCGGCCCGGACTTCGGGGGCGCTGGTGGCCGCCCTGGAAACGGCCTTGGAAGAGGCCGAGGTGCCCTTTTACCTGTGGCAGCCTGGCAACCCGAGCGCGCGCGACAACCCCTATTTTGCTTACCTTTACCACGCCCAAGCCGTGGTGGTGACGGCCGACAGCACCAGTATGGTAAGCGAGGCCTGCACCAGCGGCAAACCCACCTACGTATGGGGGAGCCCAGCCACGCTGCCCGGCAAATTTAGCCGGCTGTATGCCAGCCTGGTGAAGCAAGGGCGGCTGAAATGGTGGGATGGTAAGCTAGACTTGCGCCCCCCGGCGGCCCCGCTGTTGGATACCATGCTGGTGGCCGGGTTTATTCGGGCCCGCTGGGCGAAGCGTTTCGGCAACGCGGCGCAGTAAGTCCAAAAAAGGCGCCCCATGGGGCGCTAGGTTCTCGCCAGCCGTTTAAACCACCGGGCGCTGGATGGGGTATTGTTGGCCCAGCGCGTAGCCGCTGTCGTACTGGTATTGCTCGGCCGAATCTTGAAACACCTGTTTGGGGCGACCGTTTTGGCCGTCATCATAACCCAGCGTGAACCAGTCAATCTGCTGTTGCCCCACCACCATCTCTTGGCTGGTGCCGACGTTGATGCCACCCGTGCCCGTGCTGGCCAATTGGGTGCCGTTGGCAAAGGCGCCCAGGCGAATCCCCGACTCGCGCGCCGGTTGGCCGTTGGGCAAGCGCACCCCGCCGCCGCCAACCAAGGCCGACGTGCCCGTCATCCCCACCCGGTTGTAGCTTAAACTGGCGGTGGGTTGGGTGGTGGTCCGGCGGGCCACTTCCGGCACCAACGGGCCATAGTCGGGCAACCGTTGTGTGGTCGTCCCGCCGGTCACCCCTACCGTATTATAATTCAAGCTATTGGTGGAATTAGTATTATTTAAAGCTGTGCTATTAAACCCCGTGTTCGACGTGATCGAAATGACGGGGAGTCCGCTGACGTTATCCTGCGAAGGGGGGATATATGACCCACCCCCCCCGTTGTTCCCACCCCCGCTGCCGCCAGCACCCGACATCATTTGCCCGGCAATACTGGTCAGAGCCTGCAGGGGAACCCCGCGGTTGCTGCAAAGCATCGCCATCAAGCCACTCATGGCCCCCCCCGCAGCCGCACCGGCCGCGCCGCCGGCAGCCCCACCGAGGGCCGCCCCACCACCGCCACACAACGCGGCAATCATGGCGGGGGTCAGCGATTGGATCATCGAGGCGGTTGGATTCCCCGAAGCCAATGGCGCCGCCACGGGAACCAACCCTAAGCCTGCCACCAAGGGCAGGATTAGGATCGATACGTGGCGGCGCGGTTGCTTCATCTCTTTCTTTATGATGGGTATCACACCCCATCCGGCACAAGAGCTGACAGATTTTATTGTTTACTTTCAATCATTTTACGGCCACAGGCATAACCTTCGCGGTAGCTGACGTTCTCTTTCCGGTCAGGGTCGAGGTCACGCACGCTCACAGCATCGGTTTTGCCGGCGTCGAACTGGGTTTTGGCCACCACCAGACGTTTGTAGATGGTTTCATCGAACCCGAGGGCCTTCCGTTCGGTCTCGCTGAGCGTGCCACGTTCACGGAAGAGCAGGATAAACAGGCTCTTTTCGTCTTTGGCGTCCTTGCTCACGTTGCCGATTTGGTCGCCGCAGATGGCGCGGGCGCGCGCATCCGAGACATCATAACGCACCGTAGTGGTGGAGGTGGTGGCGGTGGCAGTCCGGCACTCGGCCTGGCCACGGTTGTAGCCCGCCAGGTAGTTGCTGTCGCTGCTGAAGCGGCTGTCGATGCCGAGCCCGCAGACGCCATCCTTCACCCGCACCCCATCCAGGTAGCCGGCTTGATCGCGCAGCTTGGCCTCATCCGTGGTCGCGGTTTGCGTCACGCAGATTGTGGTGCCATTGCTTTGCAGGCTGGCCACTTGGCCATTGGGGCAGGTGCCGCCGGTGGTGCCGGTGGCCACACAAATCACTTGATTGCCGCCATAGCCGGCCAAACTGTTGTTGTTGGGCGCGTAGGCTGCCGTGTAGCCCGCTGGGCAGGTGTTGTTGGTCTGCCCGGTGTTGATACAGGCTTGTTGGCCGTTAAAGTACGACAGTTGGGTGCCAACGGGGCAGGTGCCCTGCTGACCAAACTGGTTGTTGAACGGGTTGTTGCTTTGGTTGCCAAGCGGCGAGCCACCGCCCCCTGGTTGCTGTCCGCCCCCCATCCCGCGCATCATGTTCGCCAAGCCACCATCGGGCGTGTTGTTACGGCCGTTGGGTTGGGTGGTGGTATCCCCACCAGGCCGCGGTTGCGTTGTGGGCGGAGGCTCACGGCCAGGAGCCGGTTGCCCCAACACTCGGCCGATTCCAGGCCCGTCACCCAATTCAAGTTCACCCAGGCTGTTGCGTTGTGCTTGAGTCAGCGTTCCGGCACGTGCCGCGTTGGCAATCCGCTGATCCAGCTGCCCAGGAGTAATCTCCAATTGTTCGGCCACCGCCGCAACCCGACGATCTCCGGCTTCATTGCTGAGCGCGATCCCCACACCGTTGCGGTCGCCTAAGTCGACTTTATCGAGGCGACTCAATTGAGCCTCGCTTAGAGTTCCAGCCCGAGCTTGTTGGGCAATGCGCGAGTCAAGTTCATTGGGGGCAATTTCGAGCCGTCTTGCAACTTCATCGACACGACGTTGTCCCGCTTGAATGCCTGAATCAGACTCCAGAATACGTCCAATTTCAGTACCTGCAGTGGCGCTGCCTAACGGAGCCCCAGTTCTAAGTCTTTCAGTCAATTCCGGCGTCAACGTGCCAGCCCGGGCCTGATCGGCAATCCGCTGATCAAGGTGGCCTGGGGTAATCCCCAAACGGTTGGCCGCCTCAGCAACGCGATTCTCCGCAGCATCGGTGCTGAGAGCGATTCCAATCCCTTGACTGTCGCCCAAGCCAACCCGCTTCAGACGTTCGATTTGCGCTTGGCTTAAATTGCCAGCCCGTGCCTCATCGGCAATCCGTTCATCGAGGTTAGATGCAGAGACACCCAAGCTGCTTGCCAAAGCCTGCAACGGCACGCTGGTGGCACACAGGGTACGCAACTGCGCCAAATTATTTGCCAAATTATTCCCAGCTGTCCCGGTTGAGCGTGCCGCCGTTTTGGCCGCGTTTTGCTTGGCAGTATCATCGCCTGT
>JADCGN010000031.1 GCA_020249005.1 Alphaproteobacteria bacterium | reverse complement strand
TTTATCGCCGCTTTGCGTGGCACGCACTTCGGGGTCGCGCCCCAAGTTGCCAATCAGAATGACCTTGTTCACACTCCCCGCCATCGCCCTTCACTCCCTTGTTGAATGACGGCATGTAAGCATAGCTGGGGCCAAAAGAAAAGAGGCTCCGCGGGGGAGCCTCTTTTCAACGCTGTTCATTTGGTTGCGGGTTCAGTCTCGCGCAGCAATTGGGCCATCATGCGTTCGCCTTCCTTGCGGCCGCCCTGGGGAGAATCCACCCCATTCAGATAATAGTCGTTGGTGAACGGTTTTTGGCCGTTCAGGCGCTGACGTGCGGCGACCCGCTCACGGTGTTCCGCACTGGCGGTGAGCGTGCTCAGCGTGCTTGCAAGCGAACCGAATTTGTAAGCCATGGCCAGACCTCCTTAAGGTTTAGGGCCGAGTTGAGAAATTAAAACGCGCAGTACGACCTTCGCCACCCTTAATCCGTACCGGCCGCAGTGGCTGGCACGCCCGCTGAACCAAGCGGGGAGGGCTAGCGGCGGAGAGATGATTCCGCCGCGCGTCAGCGAGTCGTCGACGCGTTTGTATTAACCCGCATACATTACGCCGCCTTGTATTGGGCTGTCAACCACGCTAGAAGGGGGCAT
Source organism: Alphaproteobacteria bacterium (assembly GCA_020249005.1). Taxonomy (GTDB): domain Bacteria; phylum Pseudomonadota; class Alphaproteobacteria; order UBA2136; family UBA6156; genus JADCGN01. Next base: position 2,978 of record JADCGN010000031.1, on the reverse strand, counting down.
GACCCCGTTGGCCCACGAACTGCACCAAAAAATTCTGGCCGCCCTGCCGGGCGCGGTGGTGACGGTGCACGACCCCGACGGCGCGCACCTGAGTGCCGAGGTGGCGGCGCCGCAATTCGCGGACTTAAGCCGGCTTGCCCAACATAAGCTGGTGTATGCCGCGCTGGGCGAGGCCATGCGTGAACGGGTGCACGCGCTACAGCTGGTGACGCGGGCCTTGTAATTAGCTTTGTTTCAATGCCACCAGCGCTTTGTACGCAGCCTGGTTGCTGACCCCCGTATGTTGGGCGACCAATGCGGCAAGGTCTTTCAACGAATTGGCGGTGAGGGGGGAGGCGACGGCGGGGGCCGCCTTGGCGTCTCCGGCGCCGATGACTACCACGCATTCGCCTTTCACGTCGTTCAAGCTGGCCAGCGTGGCCAAGTCGGGCCCGTGCCAGGTTTCGTGCAGCTTGGTCAGTTCGCGCGCCACGCGGGCCGGGCGGTTGCCCAAGCTGGCCAACGCCGCCGCGCACAGGCTGGCCACCCGGTTGGGGCTTTCGTACAGCACCAACGGCAGCCCCAGCTGGCCCCACTGTTGAAAGAATGCGCTCCGCGCTTTGGCGGTGCGGGGCGGGAAGCCCAAAAAGAGGAAGCCGGGTTCCGCAACCCCCACCAGGCCGCTGCCGGCGGCGGCGTTGGCCAGCGCGGTGGGCCCGCCGATGACCTCGACTTTTACGCCTGCCGCATGGGCCGCCGCCACCAGGCGGGCGCCTGGGTCGCTGATGGCGGGCAGGCCGCTGTCGCTGACCAGGGCCAAGGGTTCTCCCGCTTGCAGGCGCTTGAGCAATGCGGGCACTTGGACGGCTTCATTGTGCCCGTGCAGCGGCACCAGCTTGGGCGTGGCCAGCCCGAGCAATTGGAACAGCCGACCGGCGCGGCGGGTATCCTCGCACGCTACCAACGTGGCGGCTTGTAGCGCGGCCAGCATGCGCGGACTTACATCTTGCAAGTTGCCAATGGGGGTGCCGATGACGCGCAGCATGTTACAGGTTCCACTTGGCTTCGTAGCGGTCAGGCAGGTCGTTTTCCAATAGCACCACATCGCCCGGTTGTGCGTGTTGTTGCAGCCAGCCCAGTGCGGCCTGAAACGTAGGTACCAGCTGTAAGCGGGCTTGGCCGCTGGCTTGAATGGCCTGTACGAAGGTGGGGATACGCGCGGGCGCCACCGCCAGCACCACGTCCGCCGTGTTGGCGGCCAGTGCGCCCAGGCGTGCGTGTTCGGCGTCGTGCAGCGGGCCCAATTCCACCATGCCGGGCGTGATGAGAATTTTGCGTTGCCCTTTGCCCAGCAAGGCCAGGGTTTCCAGCGCGGTGGCAAAGCCGGCTGGGTTGCTGTTGTAGCTGTCATCCAGAATGGTCAGCGCACCTTCTTGCCGCACGGCCAAACGGTGCGGCGCCGGGCGCACGGCCTTCAGCGCCGCCAGGCTGGTGGTTTTGGGCACGCCCAGTTCGGTGGCGAGCGCAAAGGCGGTGGCTAGGTTGGGCGCCATGGTGGCGCCATGGATTTGGGTCCCCACGGCGCTGAGCTGCCCGCGGTGCTCAATCGCCAGCTGCAGCCCTTGGGGGGTGGCGGTGGCTTGTTTGAGGTAATAATCGCCGTCGCGTAGCAGCTCCTTGCGCGCCGTCACCAACCGAATCTGCGGGTGGTCGGCCACCAACGGCTGCCACAGGTCATCAGGGATGCAATCCACGCTCAGCACCACCGGGCCGCCGCGGGCCAGCGTGGCGTGCACCACCTCAAACTCGGCCGCCGCCACCTGCGCCACGCTGCCGAAGCGTTCCAAGTGCGCGGGGCCAATCGCGGTGGTGGCGCAGGCGTGGGGCGGAAACAGCGCGCACAGCTTGGCGATGGAACCGACCCGGTAGGCGCCCATTTCCGCCAAAAAATATTGATGATGCGGTTGCAGCCGTTCGCGCACAATCCGCGCGAGCCCCAGCGCGGTGTTGGTGCTGCCGGGCGACAGCAGGGTGGGCGCGTGGGCGGCAAGAATCGCGTGCAGAAAATACTTGGTGCTGGTTTTGCCGAAGGCGCCGGAGAGGCTCACCACCGTAGGGTTGAGGCGCTGCAACGTGGCGGTGGCTTCTTGCAAATAACGGCGGTTTTGCCATTGCTGCAGCGGCCAGAGCAACCCATTGGCCAGGCCCAACGCCAGCGGCACGGCCTGCACCAGCAGCAGCGTGGCAATTACCCCCCACGGGCCCGCGTGGGGCAGCCACAGGCTTAGCGCGGCGGCCAACGGGGCCACCACCAACCCGGCCATCAGCCACAGGCGGCCGGCGCGTGGCGTTAACACCAAGGGCTTTTTACCCTGCTGGGTGGCATCGGGTTCCTGCCGCCCGCGCCAGAACAACCACACCCCCACCGCCAGCGGCATGGCGGCGGGCTGCAGCCAGGCAAACGGCAGCAGCACGATGAGCCCCACACTGGCCCAGCGGTCCACCGCCCGGGCTTCCGCCCACCAGCCCACAAAGCGGCCAAAGTCATATTCTTCCTGCTGAAAATACTGCAAATAGGTACGCAGGCGCAGGCTTAAAAACCAAGCGACAACCGCGGCTAACAACACGCTTTCCATCAGACCGATTTTACTTGATACAGGCGGTTTTGTCGCTTACTTTTCGGCTATGAATGCCACCACACTCGTCACCCGTGCATTACCCTTCCTGGCGTTGGGCGGCAGCGCCGCAGCCGGTTGGGTGCTGTTTTTGCACCTGATGCAAAGCAACCAAGCGTTCGCCGAAGCGGTGGGGGCCGTGGCCCCCAGCGTGGCCAACCAGTTTTCCTGCGGCTGCCCGCTGTGCAACCCTCGCGCCCAATGCAGCCAAAGTATGGGCGAACTCAGCCTGAATCGGCTGGACGGCAACGGTTTGAATGACCTGTTCCGCGGCTTGCCAGTCAGCGCGCCGCGCTAGGGTATGACGTTCCCGCTGAAAATTTT
>JADCGN010000030.1 GCA_020249005.1 Alphaproteobacteria bacterium | reverse complement strand
GGTTCGGCGCTGGTGTCTACTGCCACCTTTTGCACCGCCAACGGTTGGTCTTCCGCCATCAGGCTCGGCTTCACGCTCGGTACTTTGGTCGGCTTGGCCGGTGTTGTGGCGCGTGACGCGGCTTTGGGGGCTTCGGGGGCAGTGTCACGGTTGGCCTCACGCTCGGCGCGGCCCGGGCGGCGTTCTTCACGGGCCTGCTCACGGCCCCCGTCACGGTGGCTGTCGCGGCGGCTCTGGCGCTCTTCCGGCGCTTGCTTCAGTTCTTCGCGTTGCTCTTCCTCACGCTGGCGCTGGGCACGGCCTTCCTTGGTGTAGCGCTTTTCGGGCGGCACTTCGGGCTGTTCGCGCAGCTCCACGTTCACTTGGTTGGTCACTTCGCTGCCGTCGGCCTTCATGCGGGTCAGCTCCAGGCGGGCATCGGGGGCCAGCAGGCTGTCATCGGCCTTAAACAGCAACAGGTATTTGTACTTTTCTTCCAAGGAACGGATCAGCTCGCGCTTGTGGTTCAGCACCCACAGCACGGTGGCGGTGGCGGCGGCGGCGGTGATACGGTCGGCCCCCACGCAATCCTCTTCCTCCAGGCGGCGCAACAGCATCAGGCCGGCGGCGCTGGGGCTGACCACCATGCCGGTGCCGCCGCAGTGCGGGCAGGCCACAGTGTGGTTTTCGGCAAAGCTGGGGCGCAGGCGTTGGCGGGAAATTTCCATCAGGCCAAATTCGGAAATGCTGCCGGCTTGGATGCGCGCGCGGTCACGCTTCAGGGCGCGGCGCATGGCTTGTTCCACCTTGCGGGTGTTGCCGTAGCTTTCCATGTCGATGAAATCCACCACGATCAGCCCGGCCAAGTCGCGCAGGCGGATCTGCCGGGCAATTTCCTCGGTGGCTTCTAAGTTGGTTTTGTAGGCGGTTTCTTCAATATTACGTTCGCTGGTGTTGCGGCCGCTGTTGATGTCGATCGCCACCAAGGCCTCGGTGGGGTTGATGACGATGCTGCCGCCGCTGGGTAGTTGCACGCGTTCGTGGTGCAGCTGCAGCAGTTTGCTTTCCACCTTGTGGTGGCTGAAGATGGGGGCTTCTTCCTTGTAGAGCGAGATTTTCTTCAGTGTTTCGGGCATGAAGGCCTTGGCGAAATCCTTGGCCTGCTTGTAGGCGCGTTGGCCGGCGATGATGATTTCATCGACTTCTTGGCTCGCCATGTCGCGCAGCGCGCGGACGATGATCGAGCCATCTTCATGCACGCACTGGATGTCGTCTTCCCCCTCGAACTTTTGGGTGATGTGGCTCCAGAGCTGTTGCAGGTTGGCGTAGTCGGCCTTAATGGCTTCAATTTCCTGGCCCATCCCGGCGGTGCGGATGATCAGGCCCATGGTGGCGGGCACATCTAAGGCGCGGTAGGTGTCGCGCAGCATGCGGCGTTCATCGAAGTCGGTAATTTTACGGCTGATACCCCCTGCGTTGGGCGAGTTGGACATTAGCACCGTGTAGCGGCCGGGCAGCGAGAAGTAGGTGGTGAGGGCCGCGCCTTTGCTGCCGCGTTCCTCCTTCACCACCTGCACCAGAATTTTTTGGCCTTCCTTCAGCACATCCTGAATGCGGTAGCGGCGGTGAATCGGCCCACGCGGGCGTTCGTCGCGCTTGCCATTGTCGGTTTTTTCGGCCTTCACGCTGGCATTTTCGGCGGTGTCGGCCGCTTCAACCCCCTCGGCGGTGGCCTCGGTTTGGCGTTGCGGACGGCGGGCGTTCAGGCGCTTGGGGCGGCGCTTACCACTGCCGCCTTGACCTTCGTTGCTTTGGCTATTGGCGCTTTGCTTGGCCGGGCGGCCGCGGCCGCCCTTGCCGCCGCCCTTACCTTTGGGCGCGGTGCCAAGGCCATCTTCGGCCTTGGCGAGATCGTCCACCATCGCCGCAGCCTTGCGGGCGGCGGCGGCATCTTCGGCGTCTTCGTAAAAGGGTTGGGGCGCGGCGTCGGTGTCCGTCAGGCGAATGGTTTCTTCGGCGGCGGCGCTGGCTGTTGCAGTGGTACCGCTTTCTACCCGTTGCGGGCGGCCGCGGCCGCCGCGGGGCTGGCGTGGGCCTTGGCGCTCTTCGCGGCCCTCACGGCGGGGTTCGGCGTTGCCGGTTTCGGCGCCGTCTTCCTCATCCTCGCCGCGGCGGCGGGCGGCCTGTTCGGCCTGTTCTTCCAGCAAAGCGGCTTTTTCAGCGGCCTTGAGCGCAAAGTATTGGGGGTGGACTTCCGCAAAGGCCAAAAAACCGTTGCGGTTACCGCCGTAGGTGATGAAGGCGGCCTGCAGGCTGGGTTCGACGCGGCTGACGTGGCCGATGTAGATGTTGCCTTTGTGTTGCTGCTTGCCGCTGCTTTCGCTTTCAAAATCATCAATCCGGCTGCCATCCAGCAGCACCACGCGGGTTTCTTCGGCGTGCGCCGCATCGATCAACATTTTTTTCATAGGGAGACTCCTTGTCAGGAGCCGACAACACGAAACGTGACTGCCGCCGGTGACCCGCGGTGGGCCACAAGGCTCGGTTCAGGGTGTTTGCACACGGTGAATCAGAATCTGCAGTTTCGGTTCGCCTGGTCGGCGGGTTGCTCTTGTGCCGTGGCCGCGGCGAGGGATTGAACAGCCCCTCGTGGCGGGCAATGGCAAAACTTGTGGCGCAGGGCCCCGTTGGCCCGTTGCTTAACTGCCACTTTAGGGGAAGCGGGTCGGCGCGGCAAGCACTATTCGGTGGCGGAGGGCCCAAGCTTTGGGCAAGCTTACCGCATGCTGAGCTTTATGCTGCGCCGCCTGTTGGCTGTGGCCCCTACCGCGTTGCTGGTGGTGGCTTTGGTGGCGGCGCTGATTCAATTGGTGCCCGGCGATCCGGTGGACGCCCTGTTGGGCGAACAGGCCTTGCCGGCCGACCGTGCGGCGGTGCGGGCGGCCTTGGGGCTGGATTTGCCGCTCTGGCAGCAGGTGGTGGGCTATCTGGGCGGCGTGGTGCAGGGGCAGTGGGGCGAAAGTTTGGTCTCTGGCCAGCCGGTGGCTGCCTTGTTGCTGGCCCGCATGCCGGCCACCGCCTGGTTGGCCATTGCGGCCATGGGCGTGGCGTTGTTGGTGGGGGCAGGCTTAGGCGTGGCCACCGCGCTGGCTCGCGGCCGCGGCCGCGCCGGGCTGGAACTGGCCACCTTGGCGCTGCTGGCCACCCCGAGCTTTGTGTTGGGGCCGCTGCTGGTGGCCGGGGTGGCGGTAAAGCTGAATTGGCTGCCCGTTTCCGGCATGCAAGGGCCTTTAAGTTTGATTTTACCGGCGCTTACGCTCGGCACTGGCTTGGCAATGGTGCTGGCGCGGTTCTTGGCGGAAAGTTTGGAGCGGGTGTTGGCGAGCGAGCCCTTGCGCACGGCCACGGCCAAAGGGGCCAGCCCGTGGCGCTGCCTGGCCCGGCACGCCGCCCCGTTGGCGGCTGGGCCGGTAGTGCAGATCATCTTTTTACAGGTGGGGATGGTGCTGACCGGGGCGGTGTTGACTGAAGCAGTCTTTGGTTGGCCAGGGCTTGGCACTTTGCTGGTGGAAGCCCTGCATCAGCGGGATTACCCTGTGCTGCAAGGGTGTTTACTTGTTATTTCATTAACTTATATAATTTGCCTGTGGTTGAGCGATTGGGCGATGGCCTGGCTTGACCCGCGCGTCACCCATGCCACCACGCCATAAAATCACCAAGCGAGGCTTGTAACCATGAATGCCCCTGTCCATGCTGGAACTACCGCAGGGAAATCCATGAAACTGGTCTTCCTCACCCGCTTTCATAGCCAGCAAGGGCAGCACGGCCAGTATGCCTTGGGGCAGCGGTTGATTCAGGCGGCCTTGGCCCACGGGCACGAATTGCAAATCATTAATCCGGCCGATGTATTGTTGGAATTTGGTGAACGCAACGGTACCTTTCCGGTCCGCTGGCGGGGGCAGCCTTACCCGCGGGTGGATCTCACCCTGCCGATGGCCCGCTGGGACGACAGCCATACCTGGCAGGTGGCGGAAACCTTGCAAAGCTGGGGGTATCCGGTTTCCATGCACCAGCGGCTGCCGCTTGGCGACCACATCACCATGGCCCGGCTGTTGGCGCGCCGGAACATTACGGCGCCACGCAGTTGGGTGCTCTCACAGGCCGACCAAATTGCGATGATTCTACCCGACTTGGAGTTTCCGGTACTGATGCGCAGCCGCTATGGCGGCAGTGGCCGCCGGGTGGCCGTGGTGCAGCACAGCGGCGAAGCCTACACCCACGCCAACCAATTGGCCGCCGGGGGCCAACCCTTCCTGGTGCAGGATTTACCCCAACCGCTGGGGCAGGATGTGCGGGTGCTGGTGGTGGGCAGCAAGATTGTCGCCGCGTTGCAGCGCCAGGCGCCGCCGGGGTTTGTGCGGCCGCGTGAGGCCGGCAACCACCGGGTTACCACCACGCAGCTGACTCAGACTGAAGCACAACTGGCCTTGGGGGCTGCACGGATGTACGGGGCGCCGTTCTGTGCCGTGAGTATTTTACGCAGTGCGCGTGGGCCGCTGTTGCTGGAGCTTTCCCGTGTGCCCACCTTGGCCGAGTTTGAACAGACCTATCAGGCCGATTTTGCCAGCATGATTATCGCCGAATTGGTGGTGATGGCGCAGCGGTTGGGCCAAGTTCCGACAGAAGGGCCGATTGTTCAGCTGCCGCGCGTGGGGAAAGCGCCCGTGATTTAAGGCCTTTATCAAAACCCTCTAGCAGCGTCCGGCTTCGCCGCTCATCAGTGTGGTTTCAAAGGTATAGAGCGCAGGCAGTTCGCGGTAGCGGCCGTCCATATCCAGGCCGTAACCAATGGCAAACAGTTCCTTGGGCAAGCTGAAGGCGGCGTGGTCGGCCACGGCGTTGCTGCCCACCCGTTTAAACAGCGTGACCACTGTGATCGGCCCGGCGCCCCGTTCGCCCAGCATTTGCCGCAGCTGGCGCAGGCTGTTGCCGCTGTCGAGCATGTCTTCAACAATCACCACCGGGGCCAAGTGAAAATTCGTGGGCAAGGTTTTCTGGTCCAAAGCAATATCTTGCTTAATCGCGCCTTGAAAATAACTCCCGCCGGTAAAGTGGAGGATCTGCGGTACGGAAAGTTGGCGGCAGAGGTCAGCCGCGAACATGAAGGCCCCGTTCATGGTCACCACCACATGCACGTGGCGGTTTCCGGCCAGTTGCTTGTTCAGACTGGCGGCAATGTCGGCCACACGGGATTGAATGGCATCGGCACTGTAAAGCAATTTCATCATGGCGTTACCTTACGCAGCTTGAGTCAGCCCGTAAAGGGTACGATGCAGGATTGATGATTTTCTGGTAGAAAAGGGTTGTATACTTATTTAGAGTGCCCTATACAGGCCCCAAGCAAGGGAAGGAAGGGCCATGTCGCCGTTCAGAACGATGATTTTATTGGGTGTTATTGGCGTGATGACCACGGCTTGCACCCAAACCCGTTACGTGGCCGTGCCGGTGGCGCCCCCGCCGCCCGGCGGCAAACTGTTGCAAGCCTGTGCCGACCACGCCGCCGCTAGCCAGCGGGCGGCCTTTGGCGATGAGTTCCGCGCGTTACAGCTCAATACCCAAAACGCTGTGTTGGCGGCCCCGGAACAGCTGGTGGGCAACCAAGCGGTGGCGGCGGCTTACGATGGCGAAGGTCTGTGGTTTGGTCGCCCGCAAGGCACGATGGGCGAATGGCGCAAGGTGCGCTACCATTGCCTGTTGAACCCGGCTGGGCAGGTGGTGTACAGCTTCGTGCGCGCCGAGTAGCGTTGATCCGCGAGGAAAGGCGCCGCAGGGCGCCTTTCTTTTTGCCCCTGGTTATGACACAACGGCACCCATGACCGCTTTGACCGCGCTGCCTGTGCCGCTTGAGCCGCTTTCGGCCTTGGGCCAACGGTGGGAGTTGCCCACGGCGGCCACCCAGCGCGCGGCGGCGGTTTTGGTGCAAAGCTTGGGGTTGAACCCTTTGGCGGCCGGGGTGTTGGCGCAACGTGGGCTGACGGATCCTGCCATGATTCCCTCCTTTCTGAATCCTCGGCTGGAACAGCTGCCCGACCCCGCCACCGTAAAGGATATGGACCGCGCCTTGGCGGTGTTGGTGCCGGCGGTACAGTCGCGCCAGCGGATTTGTATTTTCGGCGATTACGACGTGGACGGCACCTGCGCCACGGCGCTGCTGACCCGTTATTTCAGCCAACTGGGGGTGCCGGTGACGCGCTACATCCCCGACCGCCTGAGCGAAGGGTATGGCCCCAACCCGGCGGCGATGGAAAAAATCCACGCCAGCGGCGCGGCCTTGGTGCTAACGGTGGATACCGGCACCAATGCACCGGAGGCCTTGGCCACCGCAGCCCGACTTGGGTTGCCGGTGGTGGTGACGGATCACCACCCACCCGCTGGCCCGTTGCCTCCGGCAGCCGCAATCTTAAACCCCCAGCGGGCCGATGACGTCAGCGGGTTGCAGGGGTTATGCGGCAGCGGGGTAGCCTTCTTTCTACTGATGGCCCTGAACCGGGCGCTACGCCAAGCCGGTTGGTTTGGTGATGGGCGGCCCGAACCCAAGCTGACGGCCCTGTTAGATTTGGTGGCGCTGGCCACTGTGGCCGACGTTATGCCACTGACGGGGGTGAACCGGGTGTTGGTGACGAAAGGGCTTCAACAGCTGGCCACCGGCGCCAATGCGGGCCTGGCCGCGTTGGCCCAATTGGCCGGGGCGGGAGCGGAATTCAGCGCTTACACCTTGGGGTTTGTGCTGGGGCCGCGGCTGAATGCCGCGGGGCGGATTGATCATGCGGAAGCGGCGGTACAGTTGTTGTTGGCCGACGATGACGTTACGGCATTGCCGCTGGCCCAGCAGTTGCATGCGCTGAATGCCGAACGGCAATCAATGGAGAAGGCCATGGTGGCCGAAGCCTTGCAACAGGCCGAGGCGCAGTTGGCTGACCCTACCACGTTGGCCTTGGTGTTGGCGGCGCCCCATTGGCACCCCGGTGTGGTGGGGATTGTGGCCAGCCGGGTTAAGGACAAAACCAACCGGCCGTGCTTTGTGCTGGGGCAGGATCGCAACGGCAAGCTGAAGGGCAGCGGCCGCAGTGCCGCGGGCTTGAACTTGGGTGCTGCGGTGCAGGCGGCCGAGCAATTTATCCTGAGTGGTGGTGGGCATGCCGCGGCGGCCGGCGTGACGTTGGCCCCCGATCAGCTGAACACGTTTCGGGAGGCCCTGAATGCTGCGCTGTGGGAACAGTTGCAGACGCGCCCCACGGTGGCCTGGCCGCTGGAGCACCAATTGGCGCCGACTTTAACGTTGGCAGCCAGCTTAAGCCCCGCCGCCTTGGCCGGAGAGAGCGGCTTGGCCCAGGCCGAAGCGCTCACACCCTTGGCGCCCTTTGGGATGGGCCACCCCGAGCCCGTGCTTTTTGTTCCGCAGGCGGTGGTTCAGCAAGTGCGTCCAGTGGGGGCCGATGGCAGCCATTACCGGGTACGGTTAGGTAGCCCCACCGGCGGCGCCAGTTGCGAGGCCATGGCCTTTGGCGCGGCCGGCACTCCGCTCGGCCAGTTGCTGCAACAGGCCAGCGGGCGGCCGTTGCAATGTGCCGTGACCTTGAAGAAACGCGTTTTTAACGGCAAACTCTTGGTGGATATTTTGCTGAAAGATGCCCGCCTCACGCTGACTTTGCCAACCACACCGTGGTTGGCAAACGCGTCTTAGCGCGTTGCCTTTGGTTGTGAGGTAACTTTAACGTTATTCGCGGGGTGGCTTAAATGTGTGACGCGCTTTGATCCGCGCCGCCCGCTGTTGGCTGCGGGCTGAGGAAGTGAGGGCGTCATGCAGCATGGTGGCCACCCGCGCGGGGGCTTCGGTCAACATGGCGGGGATATCAGCCGTTTCCGGCAGCGTGGCCCAATGGCGGGTGGGCATCTCGCGTTTCATCATGGCCACCTTAATCCGGGCCGGATTAAAAATCGCGCGGTAATACGTACGCCACAGCTGCTCCACCGGGTCAGGCGTTACTTCCGGTGGTGGCAGGCCTGGCCCCCAGTGCAGGGCGGGGTTGATCCAGCTGCAGCTTTCCTCGGGGGTGGCAATGCCCCACAGCTGGTGGCGGAAGCGGTTGACGAAAAATGGGGCGGCCAAGGTGAGGATGCGGTGGTCGGGCCGGTGCCACGCCAAGAACACGGTTTGGTTGCCCACCTGCTGCGGCCGAAACCGTACGAAAGCGTGCATTTTATGGACGTCGCGGCCGACTTGCTTGGCCATGGTTTCCAGCTGCCGGGTGAGGGGGTGGGACGGGTCGGCCAGCAGCGGTTGGCGCAGCCGTACGGTGGCCCAGAGCGCCTCGTATAACAAGGCAAACCGCTGTGGGCTGGCATGGCAGGCCACCACCTTGGCCAAGTCGGCAAGACGGCGCGGCACGTTAATGGCGGCTGCCGTTGCGGCCGGCAGCGCACTGAATGATTCGGCCGCGTTCAGCAAACATGGTTCCAGCTCATTCCATAGCACAGCGGTGGGCGGTACATCGGCGGCCAACAACCGCCGGGCGAACCCCCGAAACTCGGGCAAAGTTTGCGCCTGAACCGTGAGCATGGTGGGCGCTTCGGTCTACAACCCTAGGGAAAGCTGCGTGGGGGGTACCAACAAGCGGCGCACCAGTTCCACCCCATTGGCGCGTTGCAACAGGTGGGCGGGGGGGTTGGCGTCGGCCGTTAGAATAAATGGTTTGGCCCGGGCCAGCGGCAGGTGCAGCCGGGCCAAGTCGGCTAAAGTCAGCTTCCGGTGGCGGCGCGCGGCCAGAATGCGTTGCACCCCCTGCACGCCAAAGCCTGGTACGCGGAGCAGCATGGCCCGCGGCGCACGGTTGACATCCAGCGGAAAGAGCCCTGGGTTGCGTAGGGCATAGGCCACTTTGGGGTCGAGGTCTAAAGGCAAATCGGGGTGGCTGGCGGGGAGAATCTCCTCCACCGTGTAGCCATAGAAGCGCAGCAACCAATCGCTTTGGTACAACCGGTGCTCACGCACCAAGGGGGGTGGGGCCAACGGCAGGCGGCTGTCGGCATGCGGAATGGGGCTAAAAGCCGAATAGTAAACGCGGCGCAAACCGTAATTTTGGTAAAGCTGGTGGGCGGTGGTGAGAATCGTGCGGTCCGATGTCGGCGTGGCCCCGACAATCATTTGGGTGCTTTGGCCGCCCGGCGCAAAGCGCGGCACGTGCTTGAACACCTTGGCTTCGTCCCGTTGGTGGTCAATCGCCACCTTGATGCGCCGCATGTTGGCCTCCAACGCCGGGCGCTGTTTGTCGGGTGCCAAGGTGGCCAAATCCTGCGCGGTGGGCAGCTCGATGTTGATGGAAAGCCGGTCGGCATAACGTCCGGCTTCCTGAATCAGGTCATCGGCCGCGCCGGGAATCGATTTAAGGTGAATGTAACCCGCATATTGGTGGTCTTCGCGCAGGCTGCGCGCCACGGCGATCAGCTGCTCCATGGTGTAGTCGGGGCTGCGGATGATCCCTGAGCTCAAGAACAATCCTTCAATGTAGTTGCGGCGGTAGAAATCGAGCGTGAGCCCCACCACCTCGCGGGTGGTGAAACGCGCGCGCGGGGTGTCGGAAGAAATGCGGTTGACGCAGTATTTGCAATCGAACAGGCAAAAGTTGGTGAGCAGGATTTTCAGCAAAGCCACGCAGCGGCCATCGGGGGTGTAGCTGTGGCAAATGCCCATCTGGCGGGTATCGCCCAAGCCTCCGGCCCCGGCGGTGCGTAAACCTTGCGCTTTGCCGCCGCCGCTGGCGCAGCTGGCATCGTATTTGGCCGCGTCGGCTAGGATGGCGAGTTTGGCGGCAAGTTCCATTTGAATAATGTAACACTATTCTATTATGCAAACAAGAGGGCACAATATGGCGCGGTAAAATTTCCAAGCCACCTCATAGCCTGTGGATTATTAGGTTGGGGTGAGAGGATTTTCCCCCACCCTCAAGTTTATACCACGATTTTTTGATTCATTACCCGGCAGACTGAGATTGGGCGGCTTTTGGAGCTGTTTTCGCCCAGGCTGAGGGCTTTTTGGCAGTTCCGCCCGCACTTCTCTTCACGCCTATTATGCGCTGACGCGCATCGGCTAACTTTGTACTACTCACTGCATTTGCAAGGGGTAAACCCCCTGCACCCCCCTTTGATGAGTTCACCTTCGGTGAAATGGTCGGGGTGAGAGGATTCGAACCTCCGGCCTCTTCGACCCGAACGAAGCGCGCTACCAGGCTGCGCTACACCCCGACACTGCAGGTGCTTTAGCCCATTGAACCGGCCAGGGCAAGAGGGGGGGGAGTCCCGCCGGAGGTCAACCGGGAACCCAGCCGAAGCGGGCGAGGTCGATGGTGCCGGCGGCGTTGAATTCCACCCCTTCTGCTTCCAGCAGCAGGCGCTGCAAGTCATCGCCGCCGCCGCGGGAAAAACTGTAGCTGATTTCGCCCAAGCGGTTGACGACCCGTTGCCACGGCACGTTTTGGGCACTGGCGATCAGGTTGGCGCCATCGAGCGCCGCGAGGGCGTAGCCGACCTGCCGGGCGCCGTTGGGAATCCCGGCCAGTTGGGCAATTTGCCCATAGGTCGCCACCTTGCCCTTGGGGATATGCTTGACGGCTGCATAAATCGCCTGGCGGCTGGGGTGGAGGGCGGTCATGGCAGCAGGGGTTCAAGTTCCGCCACGGTCTGGCACCAGGCCAGTTGTTGGGCCTTGCCGGCGCGTAAGTATGCCGCCTTTTGGCCCTGTTCCAGCAACTGTTGCAACGGGGTGTAATAGCCTTGGTGATTCAGTACGGCCAGCCGTTGCCCGGGCCGCAGCTGCAGCCAGGCCTCAAACAATTCATGCCATGTGCCCAAGCCCCCCGGCAAGGTCACGCACAACGGGCTTTGGCTAAGGAACTGCACGCGGGCGGCCAAATTGGGCACCACCTGATGGTGCACCAGTGGGTGCGGCGGCACGGCGGCCTCGTGGCTATGGGTGGGCGGGTAAACCAAAGTGACGGGCACCCCCGCTGCCAGCAAGGCTTGGCCAGTTTGGGCCATCAGGCCGCTGGCCATGCCGCCCATCCGCACGGCCAGCTGTCGGGTGGCCAGCTGGCTCGCCAACTTGGGCAATTCCGCCAAAAGCTCAGGCGTGTGGGCAGGGGCCGAGCCACAAAACAGTGAGACGGTCGGGTGCAGCGACATGCCGCAAAACTAACACAGGGTATGGAAAGCGGCTATGCCCCTCTTGACAAACCCCACCCAAGGCCGCCATAGGGCAGGGGCGTTCCGCACCGCGTCCCCTTCGTCTAGCGGTTAGGACGTCACCCTTTCACGGTGAAAACAGGGGTTCGATTCCCCTAGGGGACGCCAAATAATTTTCTATATCCGGGTTTTTCGGGGGTTCTCTCTTCGGTCGATTCCCCTAGGGGACGCCAAATTTCTTAATTATTCGGCGGTTTGAATGCTAACCCGGCTGGGGGCCCTTTGCGGTAGCGGCGTGGCCAGATGCTGAGGGAGGATCCAACCGCCGCCGAGCATGATGCCATCGGCGTTATAGAAGACAGCCGCTTGGCCGGGCGAGATTTGTTCCGGCACAGATAAAATCACCTCGGCGTGATCAGGCGTGAGGCGGTGCAACACGGCCGGGCTGCCTTGGTGCTGGGCGCGGACTTTGACGGTCACGGCCAGTTCGGCCTCATCCGGCCCTAACCAGTTCAGCTCCTTCACCTGAAAGCTTTGCTGGCCCAGCGCTTCTTTCGGGCCAATCACCACCTCACGGTTGGCGGGGCGGATTTCCACCACATACATCGGGGTTTCAAACCCGCCCGGCAGGCCGCGCCGCTGGCCTACGGTAAAGCCGATAATCCCATCGTGGTGCCCCACCACGGTGCCGTTTACCAACACGAGATTGCCCGGCGCCTCAGCCTCTGGTGCGAATTTCTTGACTACGGCGCGGTAATCGCCGCCCGGCACGAAGCAGATATCGTAGCTATCCTTTTTGTGGTGCACATGCAGGCCCAGGGCCTTGGCGAGGGCCCGCACCTCAGGCTTGGTCAGTTCCCCCAGGGGAAAATCAATGTAATCAAGCTGTTCCTGAGTGGTGGTAAACAGGTAATACGTTTGATCTTTGTCCGCGTCATTGGCTTGGCGCAACACGGCGCGGCCTGCTTGGTAATCCTTGCGGACGTAATGGCCGGTTACCAGCACATCGGCGCCTAAGGTTTTGGCTTTTTCCAACAATTCCTTAAATTTAATCCGTTGGTTGCAGCGTACGCACGGAATTGGCGTGGCGCCCGCCAGGTAGGTTTCCACAAAATCGTCAATCACCGCCGTCTTAAACGCGCTTTCCAGGTTCAGCACGTAGTGGGGGATTCCCAGACTTTGGCACACCCGGCGGGCATCATAGACGTCATCGAGGGCACAGCAGGTGCCGAATTCCTTGGTAGATTTGCCATGTTTGCCAGCGTTGCTGGCAGGGCCGCCGTTGGAGGCGGGGGTGTAATCCCACAACTGCAAGGTCATGCCGATGGTTTTGTAGCCCATGGCGTGGCATAGTGCGGCGGCACAGCTGCTATCCACCCCGCCGCTCATCGCCACCACCACAGTAGTTTCGCTGGGCGGTTTTCCGCGTCCAAGCCCTTGTAAGCGCAACAAAGTGGCCGCCGGTAGGCTGGCAAGCAACGGGGGGGGTGATAAATCGGCCATAGGGATGCTCCTGATATAGGCAAAGCCTTCAATAAATACAAGGCGTAACCTTGACGCCGGCCAGGCTGGTTTCAATACTGAATGTATGCGTAACACTCTGCGATGTTTTGGCTTGATGCTTGGTTTGGTCGTTGGCATGGGGCTTAATGCCTCGTTTGGCCATGCGCTTTCCAACACTTACCAACCCGAGGGTTGCACCCCGCTCACCCCTACCCAATGCCCCGATACGCGGATTTTAGACTGTGCGGGGCGGCAAATTGGCGTACGAGAGTGTAACTTCCCAGTGGCAACGGATGATGAGGGTTGCCGTAATGCCGCGCAGGTGCAGCAACCGCAGTGTCCGGATACCCGCATTTTGGATTGTCGGGGGAATGTGATTGGCGTGCGGGAGTGCAACGGCCCCCGTGTGGATGCCCCTAACAAGGTGTGTGATAATGCCACCCCGCTGCAGCAACCGGCCTGCCCCGACACGCGGATTCTGGACTGCCAAGGACGCACCGTGGGGGTGAAGGAATGCATTACTCCGGTAAGTACACCGACCAATTGCCCGGTGTATCAGAACCCGCAGTGCCGGTCCGACCAAGTGTTGGTGACGGCCCAAGTACCGGTGCAATTCCGCGTGGCCGGCTGCCCCACCACAATGCCATTGTGTGCGCCATCCGACCAAGAAGACGTGCGTGCGCGAACCCCGAGCAACCGTTGTGGTGTGAATCAAGCGTTTAACCAAACCACGGGGCGTTGTGAAAACACCAACCGGGCCTGCCAGCCGTTCATGCGCTTGTGCCAACGTGGCGAAAGCCCCGACCAAGTGTGTAGCTGCAGCCCCACCGAGGCTTCGGATCAAGGCCCCTTGGCCTGTGTGCCGCGGATTGGCTGCCCGGATAACCGTGTGTTGAATTGCGATGCCACCTACATGGCGAATGTGCGGAATTGCAGCGTCACTACGCCCGAAACCCCGGATGTTCCCGACGTTACAGCTGACGGCGATGTCTTGAAGGTGTTGCAGCAATGCTTGCAGGAATACCGGACGGAAATGGCCAAATACCGTGCCAAATATAAAGGTTTTTCCGCAGCCCGCCCAGTGTATGATGACGCCTTTCAATATTGGTACAATGGCTGGTTGAACCGTTGCAAGGATGTGATTCCTGGCATCGATCGAAACGGTGAGGTTGGGCCGCAAAGCCCCGGCCGTGAAGGCGCCGGTGGAGGCGAAAACGGCGGCCACGGGGGTGCCGGTGGGCAAGATGGTGGCCCTGGAGCAATATAATTCATCAGAACTCCCTAAAAAGGCGGCCACAGGCCGCTTTTTTAGGAAGTTGTTAGTTTAGGCCATCAGGCTTTTCAGCATAGCGGGGTCCATCCCATCGCGCACCTTTTGGGGAATGGGGTAGAGCGTGCCTTCACCTTCCAGCACCCGCTTGCCCGCGGCATCTTCGGCCCAGCACTCAAAAATTACAAATTTCTCATGCACTTCCTTGGCGCGCGCAATCGCTACGTGGGGTTCGTTGAGCTTGACGGGCGCCAGGAACTTGACGCTTTGGGCGCCCCAAATAGCACCCAGCCCGGGGAGATCCATGCCGAAAATGCCGCTGAATTTGGCCACCGAAATCATGCCGTGGGCAATGCGGCCCTTAAACACGGTGTTTTTCGCATAATCCTCGTTAAAGTGAGCCGGGTTGAAGTCGCCGGAAATTTCCGCGAACTTTTGCACGTCGGCGTCGGTGATGCTGTAAGGCTGCCGGAATTCGTCGCCAACCTTGATTTCATTTAAGGTTTTACAGGCGCGTGGTTTGGGGTTTCCCATGATTGTAGGCTTTCTGTTGTGGCCACTACTATAAAAGCTTGAGGCTGTTTGGCCAATCGGCTGTCAATAAATCTCCCGATTGGTTGGCACAAATCCGTCACATTGGGCCGATGAAACCCTGTGGGGCAATGGCTGAAAGCGGCAAAACCCTTGCGAAAACAATCCTGGCTTGCCCATACTTGAGGTTATGAAGATTCCATTGCTTATGGTGTTAGCCTTGCTGGCCTTCCATGGGCTGGCCGGGTGGGCCGAAACCGAGGAACCGCAGAGCCTGGAAGAGCAGCGTAAAGCCTGCGAACGGGCGATGCGCGAAGATGAAGCGCGTGATGAGCCCAAGCTGACTGAGGCCTATAAGGCGCGTTGCCGTGCGTTGGCGGCTCAGTCGGTTCCCTTACAACCCTTGCGTAGTATCGCCACCAATGCACCGGAAACAGCCAGTGCAGAGGGTGAAGCGGCGGTTGCAACAAATGCAGAGGCCGCCACGGGAGAGGGAAACCCGCAACCCGAAGACAGTGCCCGCCCGGTTGGTTCGGGTACTCCCCGGGTTGGCGCCTTCGCTGAAGACCCAAGCTACCCCGACGAAGCCACCCGTGGACGCGGGGGCGCCGAAAACGCGATGGCGTACCGGCAAGGCTATCTGGATCATGCCGCAGGCCGGTTGAATGATAACCAAATTGAGAATGAAGCCTATTTAGCCGGTGCCAGCGCCCAGCGTAGCGAGTCCAGATTGGCGCAACAACAGGCCGACGCCAGTTATCCCGATGAAACCCAACGCGGGATGGGGGCCGTAGGAGCAGGGGCCGACTACCGCCGGGGCTACCTTGACCAGGTCAACGGCAATTTACGTGAAGAGCAATACGATAATGAAAATTACCTGGCTGGGGCCAGTGCCCGACGTAGAGAACTGGATGCTCTCTTGGCACGTAACCCCAACCCCGTGATGAACGACAGCGGTGAGGTGGTGCGCCCAGGGTCGGGAGAACCAGAAGATCTGCCAGAAGCAACACCTGCCAGCCTACCCCAGGGCACTTCTACCCGTGGTATGACAGCCCCAGATGATGCCGAACAGAACCGCGAAGCGGCGCGGGCGACGGCGTCTCGCCCCGCCACCGAACAATTGCAGCAAGGATTGATTGCCGACACCCGGCAGGGCCGGGCGATGCAAATTCTGCAACATTGCCGAGAACAAGGCTACCCGGAACAGGTCTGCGCTAGCTCGGTACGGGTGGCGCAAAAGGAAAGTAACTTTAACCCGTATGCCCAGAATGGTACGTCGAGTGCGCACGGAACTTACCAGTACATCAACAGCACCTGGGATAGTGAATGTACCCGTAATTTAGGGCAGAGCGTCAGTTGGTGCCGCCAGAACCGCGACAATATGGAAGTGCAAAACCGGGTGATGTTTGAAACGGTGAACCGGCGTTACGAACAATACAACAGTGGCCGACTGAACTGCCGCGGGATTCAGGGGTTCGATGCCTGTAACTACATCGTGTATCACCACACCTTTGCCGCTGGTGACCCAGTAGGCTACTACAACCGCAGCATCGGTAACGCCGATGCGGCCTACCAGGCGGCCTTTCAATCGCTTGCCAGTTCCGACCCGAATGCAGCTTTGGCTCAGCTTTCTCTCACGCAAGGCACCGTTGCTGCACCGAATGGGAATGGCGGCTATACCTTAACCAATCGTTCCTTAGGTTATTACAACAACCAAAATTATGCCTATGGATATGGAAACATTGGCGGCGGCTATCAGGATTATGGTACGGGAAGCTACGGCTACGCCAACCCGGTAAGTTACGGGCCGTATCAGCCGACCGAGGCGTCGGGGCCGACCCAGCAGAGTGGCGGCTTGCCGGTGATTTTGGCAGGGCTGACGGGCACGCAGCAGTCGACTTCGACCGTGCCTGCCTCCGAGGCGCCAACCCGCAATGATCCCTTCCGCCAGCAATTGCTGAACGGCAACCCCAATTTGCTTAACAATCAGACTGGCACCGATGGCCAAAATATTTTGAACAGTCCCAACCAGTTGCCGGAAAGCAAACGCGGATATGACGCCTTACGCCAAGGAGTGATCTAAGAGCATGCGGACGTCTCAGTTGATTGGGCTCACCACCTTCTTGTTGGCCACCATCAACCTGGGGCTGGTATGGGCCACGGCCGACACAACGAGCGATGTGGCCCGCGAACGGGAAAATTGCCAGCGCGCGATGCGGGAAGATGAGGCCCGCGATGAGCCTAAGCTCACGGAAGAATACAAGGCGCGTTGCCGGGCCTTAAGCTTGGAATCGGTACCGTTGCAACCATTGCACAGTGCGCAGTCTAACCAAACCGAACAACCAGAGACGACTGAGGCAGAGACCAACACGACCGAGGCCGCCACGAGTCGCGCCGATGACCGTGAATCCACCCGGATCGGTGGTTTGGCCGAGGATGCCGCTTACCCCGATGAAACCCGGCGGGGCATGGGGGCCGTAGGGACAGGGGCTGATTACCGTCGGGGGTATCTCGACCATGCCAGTGGCAACTTGCGAGAAGAGCATTACGAGAATGAAAACTATCTGGCTGGGGCGAGTGCCCAGGCCAATGATGCACGCCGTGCACAACTACAGGCCGATGCCAGCTACCCCGATGAGACTCAACGTGGGATGGGGGCCACAGGGGCAGCGGCGGACTACCGCCGGGGTTACCTCGACCATGCGAATGGCACCTTACGGGAAGAACTCTATGACAATGAAAATTACATGGCCGGGGCGAGCGCTCAGCGCAACGAACGTGAGGCTTTGTTGCGGAATAACCCCAATCCCATCATGGATGAATACGGGAATTATTATGACACCAACGGCAACCGTGTGGCTGGGCCCGAACCATTGGCCCAACCGGCGATTGCGACGGATACGGACTTGGCGACACGCGCCATCACGGCAGAAGAGGAACAGAATGCCTTAATCAGACCTGAGGCACAGAATACTTCATTATCGCGGCAAGAAATTGTCTCGGCCCAGACAGGAGTTAATTTGC
>JADCGN010000003.1 GCA_020249005.1 Alphaproteobacteria bacterium | reverse complement strand
GGGGTGACTTCCTTGCCTTCCCAATTCACCTTGCCGGCGCTGCCACTAAAGGCATTCACCGCGCCCAGGTACATGTTGTTGGAAATGTTATCGAGGTGGCCACGATACTTCAGCCACGGCCCGGCAGGCGAGATGTGGTCGGTGGTGCACTTACCCTTGGCCTTCATGATCAGCGGCAGGCTGGTGTAATCCTGGCCGTTCCAGGCGTCGAACGGGCGCAGAATCTGCAGCCGGTCGCTGGTGGGGGCCACCTGCACGTCGGCCTGCTTGCCCCCTTTGGGTGCGGCGTAGCCTTGCTCGTCGGGCACAAAACCCTGCTGAGGCACTTCGGCCACCGGGGTCGGGGCCTTCAGCGTAAACTCCTTGCCATCGGCGCCCTTGATGGGGGTGTTGAACGGATCGAGATCCAGGCGCCCGAACACCGCGTAGGCCAACACCGTTTCCGGGCTGGCAATGAAGCTGCAGGTGCTGGCAAAGCCATCGTTGCGCTTGGGGAAGTTGCGGTTGTAGCTGGAGATGATGCTGTTCAAGGTACCATCTTGAATGTCATCGCGCTGCCATTGGCCAATGCACGGGCCGCAGGCGTTGGCCAGCACCACCGCCCCCAATTTTTCCAGCTTTTCCATGATGCCGTCGCGCTTGATGGTGGCATGCACCTGCTCGCTGCCGGGCGTCACCATCAGCGGGCATTGTAGCTTCACGCCCCGTTCCAGCAGTTGGTCGGCCAGCAAGGCCACGCGGCCCATGTCTTCGTAGCTGCTGTTGGTGCAGCTGCCGATTAGCGCATAGGTCAAGTTCGCAGGCGCCGGTTGGCCCTTGTTGAGGCCGCGCACGACGTCGCTGGCCAGGTGGTCTTTCATCTGGCTGGCCTTGGCCCAGGCGTCGGGGCTGTGCGGCCCCACCAGGCTGGGTTCCAGTTCAGAAAGGTTAATTTCAATCACCAAGTCGTAATACTTGTTGGGTTCCTGGGCGGTTTCCGGGTCGGCCACCAGGTTGGCTTGGTGCTGGTGAATCAGGGCCAGCAGGGTCTCACGCCCGGTCACCTTCAGGTAGGTGTCCATCCGCGCATCGTAGGGGAACACGCTGGTGGTGGCACCCAGTTCCGCGCCCATGTTGCAGATGGTGGCCTTGCCGGTGGCACTAATCGTGGCGCAACCAGGGCCGAAATACTCAATCACGCGGTTGGTGCCGCCCTCGCAGGTCAGGATATGCAGCAGCTTCTGAATCACATCCTTCGGCGCCGCCCAGCCCTGCAATTGGCCGGTCAGCTTCACGCCCACAATATAGGGGTGCAGCACTTCCCACGGCAGGCCCACCATCACGTCCACTGCATCGGCTCCGCCCACCCCACAGGCGAACACACCAAGGCCACCCGCATTGGGGGTGTGGCTGTCGGTACCCAACATCATCAGCCCCGGGAAGGCGTATTGCTCCAGCGCCACCTGGTGAATAATCCCCGCCCCCGGCTTCCAGAAGCCAAAGCCGTAGCGCTGCCCGGCATCGGCCAGGAACTTATACACCTCGGCGTTTTCATCCTCGGCCACCGCCATATCGGCACGTTTGCCCTTGTAGGCGCGGATCAGGTGGTCGGCATGGATCGTCACCGGCACGGCGGCATGGTCTTTTTGCGCCTGCATGAACTGCAGAATCGCCATCTGGGCGGTGGCATCTTGCAAAATCACGCGGTCGGGGCGGAATTCGGTGTAGGCCTCGCCGCGGGTCAGGTCGGCGCCAGCCGGGTCATGCAGGTGGCCGTACAAAATCTTTTCCGCCAGGGTCAGCGGGCGGTTCAGGCGCTTGCGCACCACGGCCAGGTTTTTGGCAGTGGTCTCATACACCTGCTGCACCTGCGCGGGCGTGAGTTCAATGCTCGGGGAAGCCATGGGGTCGGTCTTTCTTCTTGCCACTTAATGGGTAATGGCAAGACCCTAGCTGACAGGGGGATACTTGCCAAGGGCACGCAACAGGCCAAGCCGCCCCCTGTGGCGAAAGGGTTGACAAATCATATTATCGTATACATGTATCTATTAAACGGCCCGGGGCGCCGACCTGACCCCAAGGAACATCATCATGAAATATTTCTACGAGGACAAGCTCCTGCTGGAGCGCATCCGCGAAATCATGGAGGCCGTCGCGCGCGGGTATATGACCGCGCGGGGCGACGACCTCACCAAGCGTGACTGGGAACGGCTGACCGAGCCGTTTTCCATGTCGCTGATTGGCGTCGTCGCCGGTGTAGCACACGTGCAGCTGGTCTCTACCTTCAGCAGGACAGTCGTACTCTACAAGGTCATCTTCGACGATGAGAGTGCGGCCATTCTCGTGCTATCACCCAACAACGGAGAGATCAGGATCGACCCCAAGGGATTCTCTGGCCGCGGTCTGAATAGCCACGTTACCGCTATGGCCTAAGCCCTTTCGAAAGCCCGCTTCTGCGGGCTTTCGGCATTTAAGCCGCGGCCCGTACCCCCTGCCCCGTCGCCAAACCAAACGCCGCCCGCAATTGCTGGAATACCGGGTGGCTAAAGCCAGGAAACGGCAGGGCATGGTCATCAAGGCTGCGCGCAGGCACCAATTCGGCAATGCTGCCCGTGGTAAAAGCGGCTTCAGCTTGGTAAATGTCCGTCGGGGTCAGGTCAGCTTCCTGACACTCAATGCCTAAATCTTGCACCAATTCCAACACCACTTGGCGCGTAATCCCGTACAGCATGCCGCTCTTGGGCGTCACCAGTTTGCCGCCCGGCATGATGAAGAACACGTTGCTGCGGGTGGCTTCGGTCACATACCCCTGCGGCGTGGTGAACAGCACATCGTCGTAGGCACTCCCGGCCACCTGGCGGGCGGCATAATAACCAATCCCATAGTTGGCGGTCTTCACCTGCGGCAGTTCGCGGATGTGCGCCACGGTTTTCAAGGCCTGGCCACGGGCATAGGCTTCATAGCCATACGGAGCTTCGGGGTGCTTGGGCTTCACTTCATCTTCCATGATGAACAGCTGCGGGGTGAAGTCGGCACAGGCCGCAAAGCTCAGGCCGCTGCTCATCTGCGGCACCCCAGCCGTGAGGTACAACTTTACCGCGCTGTGGGCATAGCGGTGCTGCGCCATCAGGTTCCGGCATTGGGTTTCAATTTCAGCCAGCGTGTAGGGCAGCGCAATCCCCAGCTCCTTGGCGCCAAACGCCAACCGCGCCAGGTGCTCGGCCAACCGAAACGGCACGCCGCCGTAGACCCGGAACAACTCAAACACCGTAATCCCGCGGGCAAAGCCAAAATCAGCTACCGCAATGGTTGGCTTTTGGTCGGTTAATTGACCATTGACATAATACATGCGAACGCCCCCCTCCTTGTCACCGTTAATCGCCCTGCAAAGCGGCCCAGGCAGTCATGCCGCCCACCACATTCACCGCTTCAAATCCATGATCATTCAGCAGCGCCGTGGCCTTGGCGCTGCGCCCGCCGCTGCGGCACACCACCGCAAGCCAAGTGTCGGCAGGCAGTTCCAACATGCGGTTGGGCAGCTCGGCCAACGGGATGTGCACCGCCCCTTCCAGCAACGGAAATTCCGCAAACTCGGCGGCCTCGCGCACATCCAACACCACAGGTGGATTCGCGCTGTTCAAGGCTTCGGCCAGCACCAACACGTCCATTTCCGGAACTTCGGCCATGGGCTCCCTCCTCCTAAAACACAAAATGCTCGCCAGCGGCCAAGGCTGGATGTACCGCCCCAGCCGGGCTCTCAAACAGGGTTTCTTCCACCCAGCTCTTGCCGTGCTTGGTGCGCACCAAGGCGGTGGGCAGCCCGGCCTCGTTCACTTGCACGCCCGCCAACTTGCCACCGTCGGCCACCAGCGCACTCAGCACCGGCGGCACCACCGCAAATGGCGCGGCAAGCAGCACGTGGGTAAACGGCTCACTGCTGGCCAAGCGCTGCGCTGGACCAAACGGCAACACGTCGGCATTGGCGTAATCCACCAGGTTGGTGCGGAGCGCCAACAGCAGGCTGGCGTCAGCCTCGCATGCCGTGACGTGGGCCACCAGCGGCGCCAGCAAGGCGGCCTCATACCCCGGCCCCGCCGCGGCCACCAGCACCCGGCTGCGTGGGGTTAATTCCAACGCTTGAATCAACCGCGCCGAGGTGCGCGGCGGCAGCAGGCTGCGGCTGCCGCCCAAGGGCAAGGGTTGGTCCAGATGCAGCAAGGCGGGGTCGGTGCCGGCCGGGGCAAAGGGCTGGCGCGGCAAGGCCGCCACCCGGGCCAACAAGGCCGTGTTGGTCACGCCGTTCGGGCGCAGTTGGCCGTCAATCATGGCTTCCAGGTAGAGAGCGTCGGGAGTTGAGGCGGCGGCAAACATGGCGTCACCTTACTGCGGTGCGACCGGGTTGCCAAGCGGCGTTGCCGCTGGCCAATGCGTGCGGGTGATTTTTTCCCACGGCACCGGGTCCACCGTCACCATATTGGCCTGCAACGCGGCGGCCAGGATTGGTACCGCCGCCGGCTCGTTGCGCAGGTTGTGCCACAGCAGCCGCGGCTGGCGCCACAACCCCGCCAAATTGGCCTGGTACAGCGCAGCATCCTCGGGGCTCAGCGTGGCGTCCCGCAGCGCCGCCACCAGCAGCCAGGCACGGGCATAGGCCAGCCGGGGTTCATAGGGCCCCACCAGCACGCTGGTGGTAAGCGCCGTTTGCGCCGCCGCCGTTTGCCCCTGCAAAGCCAACGCGCGGGCCAGGCGATAAGCCACCACCGGGTTGGCTGGGGCATACTGCAGCGTGCGTTTGGCTTGCAGTTCCGCCGCCTTCAGCAGCACCTGGCCATTCACGGTGGCAGGCCCCACCTGCCCGGCGCGGTTGAGGTGCACCAGGGTGAGGGCCTCACCACAGCCCACATGCCAGGGCGCCCGGGCCAAGCAAGTGCCAAGCGCGGTGCGGGCCTGCTGCATCGCGGCCAAACTGGGGCTTTGCCCGGCCTCTAACGCCCGCAGCGTGGCCCCCACTTGCCATGCTGGTGATTGCGCCCATGCCAACCAGCTGGCCCCAACCAATACACCCAAGGCCACGCCAGCCCCTCCCACCCGCCAGGGCCACGCCAGCGGCTGCACCATCTGTTCGGGCACCACTCTAAAGGCTTGCCCCAGGCCCGCCGCCAACAGCAGCAGCCAGGCCAACATCACGGCGGGGATATGCAACGGAAAATCCACCGCGCTGTGCAGCGCCACCAATACCAACGCCGCCAAGCCTACCGCCGGGAACATTACCTGCCGCCGCCGGGTGGCCAGGCCGTGCAGCAATCCCGCCAGGGCTACGCCACCCAAGGCCAGCAAGCCCATCAGACCGGGCCATCCCAGCTCCACCAAGGTCTGGGCGTAGAGGTTGTGGGCATTCTCAAAGCGGTTCGGGCTGGCAGGCCAAATTTCCGCCGTGCGCACCACCGCCACCGCCGCTTCCCAACCACCATAGCCGTGGCCCCACCACGGGCTTACTATCGCCGCGCGCCAGCTTAAGGTGTTAAGCTGCGCCCGTCCGCCCGCCTCTGCGGCATCACGCACCAGGGCCACCGAACGGTCGGCCACCGTGCCGCCCAACAGCGCCAAAACCAAAAACCCCACCAACGACAGCAACCCAGCCCCCCCGAGCAACCACCAGCGCACCGCCGCCCGCGCCCACGCCAAGGCCGCCACCAACACCAATACCGCCACCAAGCTCACCCCCAGGCCCGCCCGGCTGCTGGTAAGCACCAGTGCACACCACTGCACGGCCAACACCAACCACCAGCCCAAACCGGGGCGCAGCACCAACCGCCACAGCGCCTTTAAGCGTTGCGCCAACGGCAACTGACCGGAAATTTCCCCCACGCGCAGTAAGGCCAAGCCCAAGCTAGCCAACACCCCCAACCCCAACAGGGTGGCGGCATGGTTGCGGGAAATGAAACTGGCCGAAAGCGATTCTGGATAAGCGTCTTTAGGCAACCACAGCACCCCCTGATTGCCGCCCACAAACACCCACAGGCCGTACAGGGCAAAGCCCAGGCCCACCAACGCTACCGCGCGTAACAACCACACGGCGCAAGCTTCGTCTTGCGCCGCCCGGGCCAACCAGCCCCAAGTCAGCCAATACGTCACCAACAAGGCCAGCCCCGGCAGCGCGGCGGCGGCACTCGCTGCCGGGCTGGGCCACGCAGGCGTTAACCCCAACGGTTCCAGCAAGGCCCAATACGGATGGGTGAGCCCCCCCACCCAGGCCGCGGGCAGCAACCCGCAGCCCAACCATGCCAACAGCAACCCACCCAAAGCAAACAGCGCCCAGCCCCAGGAGCTGGCCCAGCGGGGGGTGGGCAACAACCATCCCAACACCGCGAGGCCCAAGAGCATGATGGCCGCCCCACCGGCCAACGGAGCCCCTGCCCCCCCAAACAACCCAGTAAAAATGGCCAAGAGCAACGCGACGCCAGCCACCAACCAGCGTCCACCGAGAGCAGCCTCAATTGTGCTTATTGTATTGCCACTGTATTCACGCTTCATCCAAAAAACACTTCTTTGTACTTTACAAGTAAGCCGAACGCCCCTATATCAAACCCAAAGAATAGAGGCTGACAAGCCTTTATTTATTAACAATCGAGGGGAACGATCATGACCTTGAAGACCATCGCCTTTACCGCCTTTGTGGCAACCACCGCCCTGGCCGGCATCGCCAGCGCTCAAGAGTTTAACAAGGAGCAGGTGTGCGCCGAACAGAAAGACGCCAACCTAGCCGCACTGACTGCCGCCCGCGCCGCACGCCCCGATGCCGCCGCCGTAAAAGCTGTGATTACCGAAGCCGCCGGCCGCGTGGTGGGCAACAACATCTGCTTGGCCGACCTGCTGACCGACGCCGATGCCGACATCGCCGCCATCCTGGCCGAAACCGCCGACAGCGGCGACATCGCCCCAGCCGCTGGCCCAGAGGGCGAAACCCCGGCGTTTGGTGGTGGCGATGCTACCCCGACCCCGGAAAACCCCGGCCAGCTGAACACCCCGGTGACGGGTGCGCCTGCCAGCCCCGCAAGCCCGGCTCTCTAGTTTTAATAACACAATCAGAAGGTAACGTCTCATGATGAAGCAAACTCTCTTGACCGCGTCGGCCCTGGCCCTGTTGGCTGCCGTACCGGCGATGGCCCAAAGCCGCGTGGTAAGCGCGGGCGAGCGTCTGGCTGCCAACAATGCCCCCTTGGGTGTGCGCGCTGGCAGCTTCCTGGTCATCCCCAAAGTGGATGTGGAAGGCACCTATGACGACAACCTCTACGCCACCAAGAACAACGAGGTGGACGACACCTACGTGACCGTGCGTCCGGAAGTGGCCGTGAAGAGCAACTGGAGCCGCCACGCCCTGAACGCCGTTGCCAACGTCGAAGTGAAGCGCTACCTGGATAAGGACAGCGAAGACGTGGAAAACTACAAGGTTGCCCTGGATGGCCGCGCCGACGTACTGCGCGACACCTTCGTGGGTGGCGGGATCGGCTACGAGCGCAAGCACGAAGATCGTGGCGACCCGAACAGTGTGGCCAGCGCCGTCGAGCCGACCGAATACGACGTGATGACCGCCCGTGCCGGGGCCTTCCGTGGCCTGGGCAAAGCCAACCTGCGCTTCGACAGCGAATACCGCAACCTGGAGTACAAGAACGGCCGCACCGCCAGCAACGCCGTGGTGCTGAACAGCCGCCGCGACCGTACCGAGTACGAGCAAGCGCTGCGTGTGGGCTACAAGTTCACCCCCAGCACCGAAGCCTTCGTGAAGGGCACGATCGACACCCGCGCCTACGACTTCAAGGGTAACGCCGGCAGCCGCAATCGCAGCAACCACGGCCAAACCTATGTGGCGGGCTTGAACTTTGACCTGACCGGCAAAACCAAGGGTGAAGTGTTCGTTGGTACGACCGAGCGCAACTACGTCGATCCCGGATTTAAGGATATCGACGAAGCCACCTGGGGCGGGAACGTGACCTACAACTTCAGCGACCTGACCACCCTGAAAGCTGGGATCACCCGCGGGATTGAAGAAACCACCCAAGGCGCGTCCAGCGGCTTCGTGGCCACCGACTACGTGGTGGGGGTTGAGCACGCCCTGCGCCGCAACGTGCTGCTGAACGGGAAAGTGGGTTACAGCCAGAATGAGTACCAAGGCTTTGCCGCAGGCCAACGCGATGATGAGATCATGATGGCTGGTGCTGGCGTGGATTACTGGATCAACCGCAACTTCAAGGCTGGGGTTGGTTACGAGTACCGCAACCGCGAAAGCAACCTGAACACCGGCGACTACAGCCGCAACAAGTTCATGGTCAAGTTAACGGCAACTTACTAAGCTTACCAAAGGCCTAGTAAACTTAAGGGGCGCTGAACGGCGCCCCTTGATTTTTCCGCCTGCCCCTGCCAAGACTGTGCCCAACCCAATGAAAGTTCACCACATGCGTATGCTGCTTGCCGCTTTGCTGCTCGCCCCCCTCACGGCTCTGGCGAACCCGCTCGATTTTTCCGATGGCCTGACCGGCCTTACCAGCGACCCAGCCGCCCGCGCCGCCGCCAATGTGGCTGCCGACCCAGCCCGCGCGGCCGCCCAACAGGCGGCGGAAGAAGCAGCCAAAACGGCCTTGGCCACACCTGCCACCACCACCGGTGTGGCGCCAGGCCAGTTAGCCCCTGGCGATAAGGTGCGCATGACGGTATTCGGCGAAGAGGACATGAGCGGTGAGTTTGAAATCGACAGCACCGGCGCCTTGGCCGTGCCGCTGGTTGGGGAAGTCCCAGCCAAGGGCCTAACCCCGCGGGATTTGGAAAAACGCGTGGCCGAGAAGCTCAACAGCGGCTACCTGGTGAATGCCCGTGTTAACATTGAAGTGCTGAACTTCCGCCCGTTCTTCATTCTGGGAGAAGTGAACAAGCCCGGCAGCTACCCCTGGGCAAATGATATGACCGTGATCAATGCCGTGGCCCTGGGCGGCGGTTACACCCCTCGTGCCAAGGTGGGCAACGTGACGCTGCGCCGTGCCAATGACCCTGACCGCCAAGAGGTGACCGTACCGGAAGACACCAAAATCTTCCCCGGCGACGTGATCCGGGTGGAAGAACGCTTCTTCTAACGCTGCAAAAAATCCATAAAAAGCGGCCGTTGGCCGCTTTTTGGGTTGACCAACCCCCGCTTCCGCCCTATCTGCTAAGGCATCAAGCAACCCTGAAAAGGTATACGTTACTATGGCCACCACACCCTCCCGCCAACCCACCATGCAGGAATGGGGCAAGAGTGCGCTGCAAGACCTGCTAAAACTGGCGCGCACCCAGATGTTCGGCCACCTGCAGGGCGTGGAATGGACCTTCAACAGTACCTTTTCCATGCTGCGCCGCCGCTGGCTGGTGTTGGCCAGCAGTTTGGGCGCCGCCGTAGGCCTGTGCGTGCTGCTGCTGATCATCACACCCCGCCAATACACCGCTGAAACACTGCTGCAGATCAACACCCGCACCGAGCAAGTCACCAACATGGAAGATGTGGTGAGCGGCCTTTCGGCCTCCGATGCGGCGATCCGCACCGAATTGGATGTGCTGACCAGCCGCAAGGTGGCGTTGCGTGTGATCCGCAATGAACAGCTGCTGGCCGACCCCGACTTTGGCGGCAACCCCGGCGTGGTGGCGCTGCTGCGTAACCTGTTGGCCGCGGCCCTGCTGCCCTTGCAGCAAGCCGAAACCACCGCCCCGGTGGCCGACCCCAAATACACCACCGAAAGCCCGGAAGAAACCCTGGCGATCAATGCGTTGCAAAACAATCTGAACGTAAGCATGAAGCCGCGCAGCTACAGCATTGTGGTGCGCTACACCGCCGGCACGCCTGAGCTGGCCCAGCGGATTGTGAACGCCGTGGCCCAGGAATACCTCAACAACCAGTTGGAAGAGCGCTTCGATGCCACCAAGCGGGCCAACGATTGGATCAACGCCCGCTTAAAGCAACTGCAACAAAACGTGCAGCGGGCCGAGCTGGCGGTGCGTAAGTTCCGCGAAGCCAACGGCTTGACCGAAGCCCTCGGCGTGACGCTGAACGACCAACAGCTCTCCGAACTGAACAGCCAACTGATTTTAGCCCGGACGCAATTGGCCGAAGCCGAAGCCAAGGTGGTTTCCACCCGCCGCGGCGTGGGCACCGCCAGCGAAGTGCTCAACAACCCGCTGATCCAGAACCTGCGCATGCAAGAAACCGAAGTGCGCCGCAAGATGAGCGACTTGGCCAGCCGCTACGGCCCGATGCACCCCCGCATGCAAACCGTGCGCAACGAACTGGCCAACGTGCAGGGCAAGATCAGCGAAGAAATGGGCAAGATCCGCGGCAGCCTGGATAACGACATCGACATGGCCCGCGCCCGGGTGAAAACCCTTGAAGACCAATTGCAGCAACTGCAGGAACGCACCCAACTTTCGAGCGGCCCGGCAGTGCAACTGGCCGAATTGGAGCGCCAAGCCGAGGCCGAACGCAGCCTCTATGAAAGCTTCCTGCAGCGCAGCCGCCAAATCGCCCAGATGGACTTCATCCAGGCCGATGCCCGCGTGATTTCCGCCGCCGAGTTGCCCCAACACCCCAGCAGCCCCAAACCGGTGTTGTGGCTGTTGGTGGCGGTGTTGCTGGGCGGGGGCCTGGGCGTGGCATTGATGCTGGTGCTGGAACTGCTCGACAGCGGCTTCCGCACCACCAGCCAGATTGAAAGCGTGCTGAATGCCGCGCCGCTTGGCCTGTTGGGTGAGCTCGACCATAACGACGACGTGGCCCACTTTGTGGTGAAAAAGCCCACCAGCGCCTTCAGTGAGGGCGTGCGGGCCGTGCGGACTGCGCTGCAGTTTGCCAACCCCGACAAGCCCGTGCAGGTGGTGATGATCACCAGCAGCGTGCCGCAAGAAGGGAAAAGCATTTTCGCGGCCAGCCTGGCCCAGCTCACCGCCCACGGCGGCGGCAAGGTGCTGCTGATCGACGCCGACATGCGCCGCCCTTCCATGGCCAAGAAATTGGGCTTGGAACCCAAGGCCGGTTTGGCCGAACTGCTGGTCGGGCAGGCCAAGGCCAAAGAGGTGCTGCTGACCGAAAAGGCCAGTGGCCTGCACGTCATCCCGGCGTTGGCCAACACCCAATTTGCCCAGGAACTGTTGGGCAGCGAAAAGATGGCCACCCTGCTGGCCGCCTGGCGCAAGGAATACGACCTGATTGTGCTGGATTGCCCGCCCGTGATGGCGGTGGCCGATGCCGTGACCCTTTCCAAGCTGTGCGATGCGGTGGTGTTCGTGGCCCGCTGGGGCACCACCCCGCGCGTGCTGGCCGCCCATGCCATCAAGCAGCTGCGCAACGCCCATGCCAACGTGGCCGGCGTGGTGCTGACCCGGGTGGACCTAGAAAAGCAACAGGCTTACGGCTACGGCGACTACGGCTACTACTACGGCAAGTACAAAGAGTACTATACGGAATAGCATGCTCCGGCGACTCACCAACCTGTTCGGCAACCGCGGGGCGCACAACGCCCCGCCGCCGCTTTTGGGCACGCTCTACGCCGTGGCCGATATCCACGGCCACGCCGCCAAGTTGCAAATCTTGCTGCAGCGCATCGCGGCGGATGCCGTAGCCCAGCCCGGACCGATTACCCTGGTGTGCCTGGGCGATTACCTCAACCGCGGCCCGGCCAGCGCGCAGGTGCTGCAAACCTTGCGCCACCAGCTGCCCGCGGCCTGGCAAACCGTCTTTCTGCGCGGCAACCACGAGCAAAAACTGCTAGAGTTTCTGGCCCACCCCCACCAGCACAGCGAATGGCTGGGCTGGGGCGGCACCGAAACCTGCCTCAGCTATGGGGTCAAGCCCTACGGCGCCACCGGGCTGCGCCCGGCCGCCGCGGTGGCCGCCGAGCTGCAGCTGGCACTTGAAGAATCTGGCGACCTAGCCTGGCTGCAGGCCACGCGGCTCCATTACCAGGCTGCCCCCTACACCTTCGTGCACGCCGGGGTGCGCCCCGGGTTGGCCTTGGCCGAACAGCTGCCCGAAGACCTGCTCTACATCCGGGAAGATTGGCTCAACCGCCCGCACGGGCTGCCGGGCGTGGTGGTGTTTGGCCACACCATCTTCCCCCAACCGCTGCAAACGCCCGACCGTTTGGGGCTGGATACCGGCGCCTACCAAAATGGCCCCTTGACGGCCGCGCGCCTGACCGCTACCCAGCCTCCAACTTTTTTACAAACCACATGAACCGCCCTGCCCGCCCCCTTGCCGAACTTTGGCCGCTGCTGGGCCGCCTGGCCAGCGATGCGGTGGGGTTGGTGCTGGCCGGCCTGATTGCCTTCGTGTTGGCCGGCCTGATTAGCGAATATGGTCGCGGCGTTCCCTATCTGAACCATACCGATGCCACGCTCTCGCGCCATGTGATAATGTTCGGCCTGTTTGGGGCACTCACCCTCTTCACTTTCTGGCAACGCGGGCATTACACCCAACGCCTGCCGTGGTGGTACCAGGTGCGTGAGCTGATTTTGGTGTTGCTCGCCATCATGCTGGTCCAAGGGTTTGTGCACTATTCCTTCAAGTACCCACTCTCGCGTCTGTGGGTAGGCGGCACCTGGGTGTTAGCGATCCCGAGCCTGATGATCCTGCGGCTGTGCTACCGCAACCTGTGCCGCCGGCTGGGGCGCTGGGGGGTGAAAACCTTGGTGGTGGGCGGGCAAACCGCGGTGCTGGAAACCCTTTACGCGTTGCATGCCGACCGCTATGCCGACTACCAGGTGGATGAGATTGTGCTGCTGCGCGACGGCAAAAGCCGGGACACTCTGGCGCCTAAAGAACTCCCCGAACGTTACCGCCATGCGCAGGTCAAATTTGGCTTGGCCGCCGCCAAGGTGGCGTTGGCCCACCACCGGTTCGTGGTGTTGGCACCCGATGAACGCAGCAGCGAAGGCGTTGGGGAGTTCTTGCGCGAGGTGACCCGCACCCACACCGATTACGCCTTGGTGCCACCCACCCTCAGCTTCACCGTGTATGGCGCCAAGCCGCAATATTTTTTCGGCCACAATGTGGTGCTGCTGGCTCCGCCGCGCAGCGGGCGCCCGTTGCTGGAACGTTTGGCCAAACGCGCGCTGGATGTGGTGGGGGCCGCCGTTGGGTTGCTGCTGCTGGCCCCGCTCTTTGCCGTGATTGCCATGCTCATCAAACGGCAAAACCCCGGCAGCCGGGTCTTCTTCAGCCACACCCGGGTGGGCCAACATGGGCGCCCGTTTCCCTGCTGGAAGTTCACCAGCATGGTGCCGAACGCCGAAGCCGTGTTGCAAGAATTGCTGAGTACTAACCCAGCCGCCAAGGCCGAGTGGGAGTGCGACTTTAAACTGAAGGATGATCCACGCATCACCCGCATTGGCGCCTTCCTGCGTAAAACCAGCCTCGATGAACTGCCACAGCTGTGGAATGTGCTGAAAGGTGAGATGAGCTTGGTGGGCCCACGCCCGATCGTGACTGCCGAACAGGCCTACTATGGCGACAAGCTGGACTATTACTTGGGCCAAAAACCCGGCATCACCGGGCTGTGGCAAGTCAGCGGCCGCAACGACACCACCTACACCTACCGCGTCTATCTGGATGAATGGTACGCCCACCACGGCAGCTTTTGGCATGATGTGGTGATCCTGTTCGAAACGATCGGCATTCTGCTCAACCGCAAAGGGGCTTACTAACCATGCCCACCACCGTTCTGGTCACCGGCGGCGCCGGCTACATCGGGGCCCATGCCTGCTTGGCGTTGCACCAAGCCGGGTTTCTGCCGGTCACGCTCGATGACTTCAGCGCCGGGCAACGCAGCCGCGTGCAGTGGGGCCCGTTGGTCACGGCCGATGTGCGCGACGCGGCCGCCGTGAATGCCGCCTTTGCCCAGTATCAACCCCAGGCGGTGCTGCATTTTGCCGGGCAGATTTCGGTGCCCGAAAGCGTACAGCAGCCGCTGCATGCCTACACCACCAACACCCTGGGCACCGTGAACGTGCTCAATGCCATGGCGCAGCACGGCTGCCAAACCCTGGTCTTTTCCTCCACCGCTGCGGTGTACGGCATCCCCACCACCGTGCCGATTCCGGAAACCGCCCCCCTCGCGCCGATTAACCCCTACGGCCAAAGCAAACTAATGGTGGAACGCATCCTAGCCGACTACGCCGCCGCCAACCCCACCTTCCGCTACGCCGCCCTGCGCTACTTTAACGCCGCCGGCGCCACGCCCAAGGCCAGCCTTGGCTACCAACGCCCCAACCCGTTCCATGTGGTGCCGATGGTGCTGCGCGCCACGCTGGGGCTGGCCGACCCCCTTAAAGTTTTTGGGACCGACTACCCCACCCCCGACGGTACCGCAATACGCGACTACCTGCACGTCACCGACTTGGCCCACGCCCACGTGCTGGCCTTGCAGCACCTGCTGACCGGGCAGCCGAATCTGACCTTGAACCTGGGCACCAGTCGGGGTTATTCGGTGGCAGAAGTTTTGGCCACGGCCGCCACCATTACCGGGCGCCCGGTACCGCACACCCAAGCCCCGCGCCGCGCGGGCGACCCCCCCCAATTGGTGGCCGATGCCACCCAGGCCGCCACGGTGTTGGGCTGGCAGCCGCAGCACTCCAGCTTGGCCAACATCCTTGCCACCGACTGGGCTTGGCACCAAACCCTTGCCGCCTAGGCGCGGATTACGGCTGGGCGCCGTCGGTCCAAGTGAGCGCCTTGGTGGCGCGGAAGTAAAGCATCTGCACCGCGTCCTCGCTCTGGCTCCATTGCACGCGGCCGGAAATTTCAGGCGCCGCCTCGCCCACCCCATCGATAATTTCGTTGGTCTCGCGCACAATCTGCGGCTTCACCGCATCGTACACCAACCACAGATAACACAGCGTTTCGGCGTCGCACGGCTTGGTATGGTCGGCCGCGCGCTTTTGCAGCGTCATGGTGCCGAAGTTCGGGTTACGGTTGCTGGCGGCGCGCAGATACGGCCCGTTCCACCGCGCCCGGCGGTTGTCGGCCTCGGTGATCACGCTGTTGTCGTACAGCGCCTGAAAGGCCCGGGCTTCCGAGGGTTCACTCAGCGCCATGAAAATATCGGTCTGGACGTCTTGGTGAAAGCTTTCGATGGCCTTGACCGTTTCCACCAGCTCGCTGCTCAGGCCCTTGGCGCGGCTTTCATTCAGGTTCAGCACCATCGCCGCCCCGGTAATCACCGCCAACAAGGAAAATACCGCCAAGGCAATCCGTGCATCCAGCCCAAACAGGGCGCCGCGCTGGGGGTGTTGCGTGATCATACGGTTCATCGGCTTTCTCTCCCCGGCAGTTGCAATAACAAAGTGCGCTCAGCCCCAGTGCCGTCGGCCTGCACCCGGCCTTGCAGCGTCACCTCATCGGCCTTTTCTGGATACTTGCCGCCCGCTTCATCCAGCAAGCGGTTCACCTCGGCCCATTCGGCGGCAGGCACGCGGCTGAGTGTTAACCACAGCAGGCAGTCGGTGGTTTCGGTGCAGGGCTCGCGGTTGGCCTGGGCATAAAACAGGCCGTAACGCCCGTATTGGCGGCTTTGCAGGGTTTCCCGCGCCACATAGGGGCCGTTCCAGCGGGCCTGAAAGCCCGGCGCCACGCGCGAAACATCCCACAGCGCCGCCAAATCCTCGGCGCTTTCGGGGTCATCGATCCCCTTGTTCAGGGTAAACGGAAAGAACGTGCCCAAGTCGGCCTGGTAATGGGCCAAGGCCTGCTCAAGCCCCTGCAATTCCCCCACCAGCGCCACCTGTTTGGCGGAGACAAGCCGCCCAAAGGCGGTATAGCCGGCAATCAGCACCACCACCCCAAACACCACCAGGGCCAAGCGGGCATCCAGCCCAAACAGGGCGCCGCGCTGGGGGTGCGGCCGGGGCAGCATCGGCCTACTTCACCCCAAAGTTACTGAACATCTGCTCGATAAACCCCATGGTTTGCCCGGCCGTACCGGTGGCGGCGCGGTTGGGGTCAATTTCTTTGCCATCGCGTTCGGTCCGCTCGTTCAGCGCGGTCACCACGCTGCTGGAGGGGTCAAAATCCAGCACCAACACACGGCGGGATTTAAGATCGTGCGGGTTAAACGCCTTTTTCCCCACCACGCTGGTGACATAATACCACCGATCATCATTCAACGTACCGGTGGCCGAAGGCGTGCCCAACAGCTGGCGCACCTCATCCTTGGTGCTTTGGCCCACCACCACCTTGGCCAATTGGCTTTGCGGCACCACGGTGCCGTGGGTATCGAGCGTTTCAGCACAACCGGCCAGCAACAGGGCCACCACGGTTGCGCTCAACCACATTTTGCGCGAGAACGGAGTATGTTTCATCGGTTGCTACGCTACGTTGGATTTGCCGCGCCTGCAACGGGGGCGGCTGCCGAAGCGGTGCTGGATGCCACCTTTGCCGCTGCCCGCGCAAGCAACCCGCAACTTTGGGCCAAACCGAGCGACCATATCCCCACCCGCCAGGCCAAGTTTGAGGAGTTTTGCCTGCACCTGGCCAGCCGCCTGCCCACCGCCCCGGCAGCCCGCCGGGCGGTGCTGGAAGCCGCCATCGCCCGCCTGGAGGTGGGCCTGCGCGAGGCCAGCGTGGGCGACCTGGGCGTGGCGAAGGAAATCCGCACCCTGGCTGCCGCCCTGCATGGCCGCTTAAAAAGCTACGAAAAACATCTGAATAACCAAGATTTTTCCGCCTTTCAGGCCGCCGCCCGCCGCCACGGCCTCGCCCCCGCCAGCATTGCCGCCGCGTGGCCGCCAGGAAACGCCAGCCCCACCCAAAACCGCAAAAAAACCTTGCCAAAGCCCGCCAAACCCGTTACACGGCGCCTTATATCAGGAAATTAACGGACAAACCGAAGGACTACCGCCATGGCCGTACCAAAGAAGAAAACCAGCCCCAGCCGCAAAGGCATGCGTCAGCAGCGCCAGGCCAAGGCCACGGGCGGCCAAACCACGCTGGATGGCCAAACCGGCTTGCTGCGCCTGCGCCACCACGCCCATGCCGATGCCACCGGGGCAGTGGTCTACCGCGGCAAGGTGTTGAAGGCCGCCAAGGTGAAGGCCCAGGCCGAAGACACCAGCGCCGAGTAAGCCTTGCGCAACGGTTTCAACCCCGCCGCGGCGGGGTTTTTTGTACAGAAAGTTCGGGTAAAACAGGCCTTAGGATGCGCAAGGCGGAGCTGATTTTGGTGATTTGTGGAGACTGAGCAACGCAAGCGTACTTAAAGTACGTGCGGAGCGGAAAGCAAGCAAAGCAGCAAAAGCGGCCCGCATTGTAGCATAATGAGACCTGTTTTTATTTATCGCCCAGCAACTTCACCACATCCTCGGGCCCGGCAAAATCGTGGTACACGCTGGCGTAGCGCAGGTAGCCAATGAAATCGAGGGTTTTGAGGCCCGCCAGCACCGCATCGCCCACCTCGCGCGTGGCCACTTCGCTGCGGCCGTGGTCGGCCAGGCGCTGTTCAATTTCTGTCGCCAATTGGCCAATTTG
>JADCGN010000029.1 GCA_020249005.1 Alphaproteobacteria bacterium | reverse complement strand
CCAACCTGAGCGCCACGCTGATTCAAACGGCCCGCATCAGCAGCACCAACGTCAGCGGCAGCGTGGGTGACTTCACCACGCTGCGAGTGAATGGCGTGGCGGTGAGCGTGGGCGGTGGTAGCGTTAGCCCCACCACTCCTGGCGGTGCTTCAGGGCAAGTTCAATTTAATAATGCCGGTGCGTTTGATGCCTCGGCCAACCTGACCTGGACCAACGCCAGTAGTTTGCTGACAATCACCGGCACGCTGTCTGCCACCAATGTGTACGGCCTCAACATCAGCGGCACGACGGGCTTCTTCCCCAATGCGACGATTACGGCGTTAAGCGCCGGGGCGATTGCCGCCAATAGCCTTTCTAGCACCTTGGTGAGCGCCAGCAACGTGTCGGCCACCCGCATCTCAGGCTCGATTGCTGATTTTACCACGCTGCGGGTGAATGGGGTGAATATTACCGGCAGCGGGGGCACTCCCGCTGGCGTTTCAGGTTCCATTCAGTTCAACAGCAACGGCACCTTTGCCGGGCGGAATAATCTGGTGGTGGATAGCAACGGCCAGGTTGGTATCGGGACTGGTACGCCCAACGCTAGTTTAACCGTGATCGGCCGCGTCAGCGCCACCACGGTGCAGGTGGCACGCGATAGCACCGCCTGCGGCAGCGGTGACCTGGGCGCGCTGCGGCTGGACCCCAGCACCGGGCGCTTGCAGGTGTGCCGCCAGTAGGGCTTTAGTGAATCCCTAATAAAAACAGCCCTGGTGGGGGCTGTTTTGCCAAGGAACGAGGGGGTCATTCCTCGTTGGCCGGGAAGGGGAAGCTCCAGAGCTTTTCCAGGTTATAAAGCGCGCGTTTTTCCGGCACAAACAGGTGCACCACCACACTGCCAAAATCGGCCACCACCCACTCGGCGGCGCTTTGGCCTTCGGTGCCGAACAGGTGCTGCGGAAAGGCCTCCGCCACCGCCTTGGCCAGGCTGGCCACATGGCGGGTGCTGGTGCCGCTGGCAATCAGCAGGTAATCGGCAAAGCTGCTGTGGTGGCTGATGTTGAGCAGCAGTGGGTCCTGCGCCTTGTGGTCCTCTAAGGTATGGAGCAGGGCCTTGGCCAACTGGCTGGTGGCGGTAGAGCCTGCTGACAGAGCGGCAGGCACGGTGGCGCGACGCGGCGCAAGGTTAGCCGAGCGGGTCAGGAGCGTATCCTTTTTGGGGGGAGGAGAATGGGGGCAACCACACCATCTGCTGCTACTTTATAGCATCCGGCACCAGCGGCAAGCCTGTTCCCTGACAGGGGGCTGGCCCCTGTGGCAGCGCCGCACGGAGGACCAAGCCGAGCCTCAGCGGGGGCGGCAGGAAAAACCCTCCCGGCAGGCTTGTGGCAGGGGGCGAATCTCGGTAGGGTGCCTAGGCATTCCACCGTGGTGAAAGAAGAAGGACCCCTGCATGCGCGTACTCCACTCTCTGGTTTTAAGCACCGCCTTGGTAAGCTTGCCGCTGCTGGCCAGCGCCCAAGGCCGGGCTGTAGACCCAGCGGTGTACGAAAAACTGGACGTGTTTGCCCATGTGCTGGAAAAAATCCGCACCAGCTATGTGGAACCGGTGACTGAAACCACCGTGATTGAAAATGCCATCAATGGCATGCTGACGAGCCTCGACCCCCACAGCTCCTACATGAACGAAGACGATTTTAAAGA
The DNA here is from genome assembly GCA_020249005.1 of Alphaproteobacteria bacterium. GTDB lineage: Bacteria > Pseudomonadota > Alphaproteobacteria > UBA2136 > UBA6156 > JADCGN01. Next base: position 3,291 of record JADCGN010000029.1, on the reverse strand, counting down.
ACTGCGCCAGAGCACCCAGGGCGAGTTTGGCGGTTTGGGGATTGAAGTGACGATGGAAGGCGGGTTGGTGAAGGTGGTCAGCCCGATTGAAGACACCCCCGCCGCGGCCGCCGGAATCCTGAGCGGCGACCTGATCATCCGCATCGGCCAGCGCGACGTGCAGGGCCTGACTTTGAAGGAAGCAGTAGACTTGATGCGCGGCAAGCCCGGCAGCAGCGTGCGCCTGTTGGTGCTGCGCGAAGAGGAAAAACGCACCTTCCCCGTCACCATCACCCGCGCCAAGATTCAGGTGAAGCCGGTCAAGAGCCGCTTGCTGGAGCCGGGCTTGGGCCAATTGCGGATTTCCACCTTCAATGACTTTACCGAAAGCACCTTGGTAAGCCATGTGCGCCTGTTGGAAGAGCAAAACAAGGCGCCGCTGCAAGGCCTGGTGCTGGACCTGCGCAACAACCCCGGCGGCCTGCTGCAGCAAGCGATTGCGGTGGCCGATGACTTCCTGACCGAAGGCGAGATTGTTTCCACCCGCGGGCGGATTCCGGGCCAAGATGCCCGCTACACCGCCCGGGCGGGGGATATCCTGAACGGCAAGCCGATCGTGGTGCTGATCAACGGCGGCAGCGCCAGCGCGGCCGAGATTGTGGCCGGTGCGCTGCAGGATAACCGGCGCGCGGTGCTGCTGGGCACCAAGAGCTTCGGCAAGGGCAGCGTGCAAACCATCTTTGAACTGCCCGGCGATACCGGCATGCGCCTGACCACCGCGCTGTACTACACGCCCAGCGGCAGCAGCATCCAAGCCCACGGGATTGTGCCGGATATTGTGGTGAAGCCGCTGAAAACCCCGGAGCAAGAGCGCCTGCAGCTGGAAGACGACGACCTGCCCAGTGAAGCCGCGCTGAAGGGCCACTTGGACGCCGGGGCGGCTGCCGCGATTTCCAACACCCGCCCGGTGCGCGCCGATTTGCCCGCCACCATCTACGCCACGGTGCCGGCCAAGTCGCCTTCCAACACCCTGGCCGGGATTGATGGTAAGCCCGATGCGCAGTTGGATCGTGCCTTGGCGGTGCTGAAAACGCTGGTGGGCGCCCAACCCACCGCCGCCAAAACCGGCAAGTAACGGGGGTACGCCCATGAGCCAGTCACCAGGCCCGGTGCCCGCGTGGGTGTATGCTGTCTTGGGTGCGGTGGCGGCTGCGGCGATCATTTCGTTGCTGGCAGCGCTGTGGTTGCGGTTACCCGCCCCTTTGCGCAAAGAGGTGGTGACTGCGCCGACCACGGGCGGCCCGATGCTGCCGTTGGATTTGCCCTACCTGCCGCTGCCCGCCAGTGCCACCATCATTAAGCCCACCGAACTTCCGCCAGCCGCGGAAGCCACCGCCACCGTGCCGGTGCCGGTGGCGCCCAGCCCCACCGCGGCCGTGCCGCCGGCGGCATATCCTCGCGGCGCCGGCCGCGTGGCCTTGGTGATTGATGATATGGGGATGGATCCGACACTTTCCGCCCAGGCGGTGACGAGCCTGCCGAGTGCGGTGACGTTCGCGTTTATGGTCGAGGCGCCGGCAACCGAAGCCTTGGCGCGCCGGGCCCAAGCGGAAGGGCACCCGTTGATTGTGCATTTGCCGATGGAGCCGCAGCCGCATGCGGAAGGCACGCCACCGCTGGGGCCCTATGGCGTGGCGCTGGGGATGGATTCCCCCACCTTGGTGCGCCAAACCCAAGCCAACTTGGCGCCGTTGGCCGGGTTGGTGGAAGGGGTGAATAACCACATGGGCAGCCGCTTCACGCAGTGGCAAGAGGGGATGCGGGTGGTGTTGCAAGAGATCAGCAACCAGGGGCTGTATTTCCTGGATTCCCGCACCGCCGCCCCCACCGCCACGCGTGCGGCCGCGGCAGGGTTGAATCTGCGCTTGGCGGCCCGCGATGTGTTCCTCGACCACACCGCCACCGAACCGGCGGTACGGGCCGAACTGCAGCGCGCGGTGAAGTTGGCGCAAAAACGCGGCGCCCAAGGCACCCCGGTGGTGGTGATTGGCCACCCGCTGCCTGCTACGTTGTCCGTCTTACAGGCCGACCTACCGCAGTTGGAAGCGGCGGGCGTGGCGTTGGTACCCCTGCGGCTGGCGTTACAGCCGCCACGCTAGAAGAATGTACATTTTATACACTCCCGCGGGGTGGATTTTTCGGTAAAGTCAGTATATGTATACTTAGTATGCAAATTGATAAGATTTTGTTCTGATTATCGGTGGGGATAATGTTTGCCAAAGCCGTGGCAGGCGGGTAGGTTATGGGCATGACAGATCTTCGCCCCGCCACCAAGCGGGCGCGGCACCGGCGGCAGCGTCGGTCTGGGGGGGTAGCCTCGGGCCATACCGCACCGCCCTCACGCGCGGCTGCGGCCTCGCGTTCGGCCACCGCTGGCTCAGGGGCCGTGCCCGCCCAAGCCGCCCCGGACGCCGTGCCAACGCCCAGCAAACTGCGCCGTAATGTGGGCTTGGTGGTGCGTAACGCCCAAGGCAAGGTGCTGGCCGGCCTGCGCGCCCACGCCAGCGGCGACAAAGCCTGGCAATTGCCGCAAGGCGGGATTGAAGGCCGTGAGCGCCCCGCCACCGCCGCTTACCGCGAGCTACGCGAGGAAACAGGGATCGACCCGCGTGCGGTGAAACTGGTGCGCGAGCACGGTGCCTGGATTGACTACCATCTGCCTGCCAGCATGACGGTGGGGCGCCGCTTTACCGGCCAAACACAGAAGTGGTTTTTGTTTGACTATTTGGAACCCGGCCTGCCGAACCTGGCTAAGGCCACCGACCACGAGTTTGAGCAGCTGGCCTGGGTGGACTTCGACTGGTTGATTGCCCATGTGATCGACTTCCGCAAGCCGGTGTATAAGGCGGTGAAAAAAGCCTTCGGGCTGTAGCGCCGAGGGTGCGTGCGATGCCCACCCTCCGCCTCATTTTGGCCGACCAATTGACTGCCACTGTGCCGCTGATTGCCGCGGCCGGGCCCGAGGATATCTGCTTGCTGGTGGAGGTGCAGGAAGAGGCCACGTATGTGCCGCATCACCCGCAAAAAATTGCCTTTCTTTTTTCCGCGATGCGCCACTTTGCGGCGGAGCTAAGGGCTGCCGGGAAAACGGTGCGCTATGTGCGCCTGGATGACCCGGCCAACACCGGCAGTTTCGATGGTGAAGTGCAACGGGTGGTGCAGGATTTGCAGCCCAGCCACGTGGTGGTGATGACCCCCGGCGAATGGCGGGTGCTGGAAAAATTTAAGCGTTGGCAGGCAACGTTGGGGGTG
>JADCGN010000028.1 GCA_020249005.1 Alphaproteobacteria bacterium | reverse complement strand
GACAGCACCCCGCAAACCCTGCGTGATCGCGTCCTAACCGTGCGGCTGGACAATCAACACGTCACACCGCCTGCCACCCTGGCCGGGTTGTTGCTGGTCGGCCCTGGCCAAGCGTTTACGGTTACAACACCGATTGCTGCGACCCCGGCACACCCAGCCAGCACACCCGGCAGCGGGTTGCTGGTGGCCCTGGCCGGCGCGTTGCTGGCGGGTTTGATTCTGAACCTGATGCCCTGCGTACTGCCGGTGTTGAGCCTGAAATTGTTAAGCCTGGCCAAACATCACCACGGCCCGGCCCGCTTGCACCACACATTGGCCTACACCAGTGGGGTGCTGGCCAGCTTTTGGGCGTTGGCGGTCCTCATCGCGCTGCTGCAAGCCGGCGGCGCCAGCCTGGGCTGGGGGTTCCACCTGCAAGAACCCACCGTGGTGGCCGCGCTTACCCTGTTGATGGTGGCCTTGGCGCTGAGCTTTTGGGGGGTGTTTGAGTTGGGTACCAGCCTGACCCGCCTCGGCGGGGTCGGGAAAGCCGAACGCCCCTGGCAATCGGCCGCCGCCGGACTGTTGGCGGTGGTGGTGGCCACACCTTGCACCGTGCCCTTCATGGGGGGAGCTTTGGCCTATGCCCTGACCCAACCCTTGCCGGTGGGCTTGTTGGTCTTCACCGCCTTGGGCCTGGGGATGGCCGCGCCCTTCCTGCTGGTCTCAGCCTTTCCTTTCACGCTTAAATTTCTACCAAAACCAGGTGCTTGGATGATGACCTTCAAGCATTATTTGGGCTGGCCAATGCTCGCCACTGGGCTATGGCTGGCGTATGTGTACCATGGCCTCACCAACCCGTTGGCCACCTTTGGCCTGCTGGCACTGGCGCTGGGATTGGCTCTGATGCTCTGGGTTTACGGTCAACGCGCCAACTGGTTGCGGGCAAATTTGGTGGCGGCAGTGCTGGTGGCGGGGTTATTCGCCTTGCCAACCCTTAACCGGCCCAGCTCCAGCGCCTGGCAGCCCTGGAGCCCCACCGCCGTGGCCGCCGCCCAAGCCGCCGGCCGACCGGTGTTCATCGATTTCACCGCCGACTGGTGCCTTACCTGCAAAGTGACCGAAGCCACGGTGCTAAATACCACCGCCGCGCAAACGCTGTTTGCCGGCCACAATGTGGCGCTCTTCCGGGCCGATTGGACCAAGCGCGATGATGCCATCACCGCCGAATTGGCCAAATTTGGCCGCAAAGGGGTGCCGCTGTACGTGCTGTACCCAGCGGGAGCCGCGACGCCCGAGGTGTTGCCGCAGCTGCTTACGGTTGGGCTGTTGCGGGAGCGGCTGGCGGCACCCGCGCCAGCGCAGCCTTAAGTTCAGCCACCAAGGCTGGGAACGGCAGGTCCAGCACGGGCAGCTTGCCGACCACCACATACAGGTAGCCGGGCTTGGCATCTGCCACGGCTTGCTGCCAAGCGGCCTTAAGCCGCCGCCGCCCACGGTTGCTGGCCACCCCGGTGCCAAAACTGCGCTTGGCGCAGGTAAACCCCACAGCCACGTCGGGTTCGGTGGGGTCGGCCAAGTATTGTAAGGCCAAACTTAGGCTGCTGGCTCGGCTACCGTGCGTTTTTACCCGCAAAAAATCGGCCCGCTTCGTGAGAATGCGGGCCGCAAGGTAAGGCTTGATGCCCCCGGTGGGCATAGCCAAAACTATTTCTGGTAGCGCTTCATCGGCGCGGTGGTCAGGCGCTTGCGCCCGTGGGCACGGCGACGCTTCAGCACCTTTTGGCCGTCCGAGGTCTTCATCCGCGCGCGGAAGCCGCAGCTACGCTTCTTCACAACCTTGCTGGGTTGGTAGGTACGCTTGGTGGCCATGGTTTTACCCTTTATAATCTCTGTTCTCAGGGGCCCTTGCCATACCGCCACAGGGCTTGTCAAGCCTTGCTGCCCATTTAAGCCAGGCGCTTGACGGTACTATCCCTCTTTGCCTAAGTGCACCCTAAGCAAAGAAAAGATTTCCCATGTCACTCTCCCCCGCCACCAAAACCTTCATTTATGCCGTGATTGTGGCCGACTTGTTCGCTGTCACCTACTTTGGCGGCACCTGGCTGCTGACGGGCTCGATCCTGCCCCACCCAGAAGAAACCAAGGTGGTGGTGGCCGGGGCCGAGACGGCGCCCACCACGGCGGAAGGTACGCAAGTGGCAGCCGCCCCAACGTTCGACCGCGCCACCTACACCCCCGACGTAGGCCGCGGTGAAAAAATCGCCGCCAAATGCAAGGCCTGCCACAGCTTCGATAACGGCGGCCCGAACCGGGTCGGCCCCAACCAGTGGGGGATTTACGGCAGCCACCTGGCCCACCGTGCGGATTTTTCCTATTCCGCCGCGTTGCTGGAGAAAAAGGCCAGCGTGCCGGTGTGGGATGAAGCCGCACTCGATGCCTTCCTCGCCTCCCCCCGCGATTACATTCCTGGCAACAAAATGCAATTCAACGGGATTAAAGACCCCGCCGAACGGGCTGACCTCATTGCGTGGTTGAAAACGCTTAAGTAACCCTTCGATGGCGCTGGTATCGGCAGAAAACCGCGACAAAGGCACGTTTGCCGAACAGGCCCTGATGCAGTGGCTCGATGTCAGCAACATGCCCTATGTTTATACCGACCAAAAATACGATACTTACCCGCGTAAATTGGTCGCTCATCTCAAACGGCCTGATTTTTTGGTTGGCGTCACGGGGCTTGGCAGCCTGGCCGTTGAGGTGAAGGGCTACACCCGCTATGAAAACACCTTTGCGGTCGAGTTGCAGGAAGTTCAGCGCCTGGCCAGCTTTCAGAAGTACTTCAACATGACCGTTTTCTATGCGTTCATTCCACCCGAGCATCGGTTTGAACTGTGCTGGCTGATTTCCAACGATGAATTTGAGCGTTTTGGCAAAACCACACGCCTGAAGGGAAAAAGCATGTTGCGTTTGCCTTCCCGCGCCGAAGATTGTTACGATATGACCAAGGAAACTTTTATGGCCGCGTTAGGAAAGCAAATTCAACATGAACCAGATGACCTCTAATCTACGCCCTCTTGCCCACCCCCAACGCGGGGCCATGTTCGGGCTCGATGCCCGGATTGCCTTGGCGATTTTTGGCCTCCTATCCGTGGTGGCGGGCTACACAGCCCTCAATTATTTTAGTGACGCGCGGGTCACCGCCTTGGCGACCGAATTGAAAAACATGCAGAACGCCTACAGCGAGTTCGTGATCGCCACCGGCGACCACCCGGCCCGTTTTATGGATCTCATCAACAACGAAAGCGGCTACAGCGGCTGGAACGGCCCCTACATCAGCGGCATGCTGAATGACAAAAGCCGGTTGTATGGCACGTACTCCATCATGGAAGGCCGCATCGACGTGAACGGCGTGCCACCGATTGCCTGCGAGGGCGGCGGCATTTGCGGGGCTTGGCTGAAACTGACCGATGTGGCCGATGCGGTGGCGAAGGATTCCCACGCCCGTCTCAACAAGGGGGAAAACAACCTGTCGGCCGGCATCTTGCGGGTGGAGCTGAAACCCGGCGGCACGGATGATGTTTATTATTTGCTGCAAGCCAAAGGCGCCACCATGGGTGCCAGCGGCAGCGGCAGCGCCGAGTAACTTCCGGTAAGGCAGCGCGTTTACAAACGCGCGCGCCCCCTCTAGGGTGGCGCTATGGTGATGAATCGGCAAGGCAGTTCCCGGGGCGATGGCCCCACGGTGACAACGCGGCTGCGCCGCTTTCCTTGGCTTAAGGCACTGGCCTGGGTTACGGCACTGGGGATGCTGGCCGGGGCGTTACTGTTTGGCGCCTTATTGCTTTATTTTTCCATGCGCGTACCGGATTTCCGCGGCATTTCCGAATACCGCCCCGCCCTGATTTCCAAGGTGTACGACCGCAACGGCGACATTGTGGCCGAATACGCCAACGAGCGCCGCGTCTGGGTGCCGATTGCCGAAATTCCCAAACCGATCATTCAAGCTTTTTTGGCCGCCGAGGATACGCACTTCTATGAACATGGCGGGTTCGACCTGAAGGCCATTTTGCGCGCGGCCTTGGTCAACGTCTTCACCCACCGCACGCAAGGGGCCAGCACCATTACCCAGCAGGTGGCCAAAACCTTCCTGCTGTCATCGGAACGCACCTTCACCCGTAAAATTAAAGAGCTGATCCTCAGCTGGCAAATTGAGCGGGCCTATTCCAAGAACGAGATTCTGGAACTGTACCTGAACCGCATTTACCTGGGCAACGGCAGCTACGGCGTGGCGGCCGCCGCACAAACCTATTTCAGCAAAAAGCTGGCCGACCTCACCATTGGTGAACGCGCCTTGCTGGCGGGGATGCCCCAAGCGCCCAGCCGCTACAACCCGGTCCGTAACCCCAAGGCTGCCCAGGCGCGCCGCGATATCATCATCCGCCGGATGGAAGCCGAAGGGATGATTGGGGCCACCGAGGCCGATGCCGCCGTGGCCGAACCCTTGAAGTTGAATCTGAGCCCGCTGAAACAGGGCGAGGATGCCCCGCACTTTGCTGAATTCATCCGGCGCCTGGCGGTGCAGCAATATGGCGAAAAGGCGCTGTATGAAGATGGCCTGGCGATTTACACCACGCTGGATTTGAACCTGCAAAAGAAGGCCGAGGCGGCCGTGTACAACGGGCTGCGGCAGTTCGACCGCCGTAAGGGCTGGCGCGGGCCGCTCACCAAGCTGGAATCGCTGAGCGACTGGCAAGGCCAAATGGAAGCCCTGGGCGACCAGTACGCCCATTCCGAACGCTTGGGTACGCCCGCGGTGGTGCTGCGGGTGAAGCAAGGCAAGGTGCAGCTGGGCCTCCCCACCGGGGAAGAAGGCCTGCTCGATAACGCCAGCGCGAAATGGACCGGCCGCGGCAACCCGGCCGGCTGGCTGAAACCGCGCGACGTGGTGCTGGTGAAGCCGATGAAAGATGACGGCAAAGCCGAGCAGCGCAGCTTCAGCCTGGAGCAACTCCCCGCCATTCAAGGGGCGCTGATTGCGATGGATGTGAAGAGTGGTGACGTGCTGGCGATGGTGGGGGGCTTGGGCGAAGGGGTGGGCTTTAACCGCGCGATTCAGGCCAAGCGCCAGGTGGGGAGTGCCTTTAAACCCTTCGTGTACGCCGCCGCTTTGGAAAACGGCTACACTCCGGCCCGCACCGTGCTGGATGCCCCCGTGGTGTTCCGCACCGGTGAGAACGAATGGAAGCCGCACAACTACGACAACAAAATCGGCGGCGAAACCACGCTGCGCGAAGGCCTGGAAAAAAGCCGGAACCTGATGACGGTACGCTTGGCGCAAGACGTTGGCCTGCGCCAAGTGGCCGATGTCGCGCGGCGCCTGGGCATCACCGACCGCGTACCAATCACCGACCTTTCCGTGGCCTTGGGGACGCTGGATCTGTCCCTGATTGAAATGACCAGCGCCTATGCCGCCTTCCCCCGCGGTGGCGCGGCGTTGGCCCCCAGTTACCTGCGCCGCGTACAGGATGCCGCCGGCACCACGCTCTACCGCGGGCACCCGGCGTGTGAGGATTGCTTGGCGCAGCTCGGTGCAACTCCCGATAAGCTGCCGAGCCTGCCGCCCAGCGGCGCCACCACGGCGCTCAGCCCCCAAGTGGCCTACCAGATGACCAGCATGCTGCAAGGCGTGGTGCAACGCGGCACGGCCTATGCGTTGAAGTCGCTCAACCGGCCGGTGGGTGGCAAGACCGGCACCACCAACGACTACATCGATGCCTGGTTTATCGGCTTTACGCCGAGTATCGCGGTGGGTGTGTGGGTGGGGTACGATACCCCCCGCAGCATGGGCACGGGTGAAACCGGCGCCCGCAGCGCCGTGCCGATTTGGCGCGACTTCATGGCCGCAGCCTTGGATGGCACTCCGGTGGAAGAATTTGCCGTGCCGGATGGGCTGGAAT
>JADCGN010000027.1 GCA_020249005.1 Alphaproteobacteria bacterium | reverse complement strand
TTGGGCGCAAGACGCCGCCATGGCGGGGCTTGGTACCAACGTTTGGCCCGGTGGCTGGGGGCTGCTGGCAACGCGGCTCCCCAGCATTCTGGGCGCGCTGGGCAGCGTGCTGCTGCTGGGCTTGGGCGTGTGGTACCTCACCGGCAATCGCCGCTGGGGCCTGCTGGCCGCCACCATCCTGGCCCTTAACCTAAGTTTTTTGGTGGTGGGGCGAGCAGCCACCGCCGATGGCCTGCTGAATTTCTTCAGCCTGGCGCTGACACTGTGGGTGTTGGTGCTGCTGCTGCCGCGCCCACTGCCACCCGCCACGGCGGGCAACCTGGCGATGACCACGCGCTTACGGCATGCCGCCCGTGCCTTGGCCCTGCAGCGTTGGGGTTGGCTGGGCACGGGGGTATTGGGGGCGCTGGCCTTTTTGGCCAAAGGGCCAATTGCCTGGTTCCCGGCGGCGCTTGTGGCGGGAGCCCTATTGCTGGCGCGGCCCAACCGGGCCGCCACCTGGCGCACGTTGGCGCCCCTCAAGGTGGCCTTGGTGGTGGCGCTGGGGCTGGGCCCGTGGCTGGCATTGCTGTTGCAGCAGCATGGCTTGGCTTTCTTCTACGAATTCTTTTGGGTGCATAACGTCCAGCGGTTCGGCGGCGATTTGGGCAACAGCCAAAGCAGCTTCCTAGGGTATTATCTGGTGGTGCTGTTGGTGGGGTTCTTTCCGTGGGTGGCCTTGCTACCACCCGCGGTGTGGGCCTTAATCAAAAAGCAACAACGGCCGCAGCTGGTGGCGCGCTTGGCCAGCCCGCATGCCGCCGAAGCCCTGCCGCTCATCGCCTTGGTGTGGGCTGTGGTGTACCTGGCATTTTTCAGCTTCAGCGGCACCAAACTGGCGCATTACATCGTGCCGGCCTATCCGGCCTTGGCGATTGTGGTGGGCGGGTGGCTCGCCAGCTTTAAAACCCAGGCCAGCCAGCCCGTGGGCAGCGTGGCGGGCAGCGTGGGGTGGCTGTTGTGGGGCTTGGCACTGGCCGGCGTGTTGGCGGTGCTCACCCCCTTGCTGCAAGGGGTGCAAGGCCCCGTCTTAACTGGCCTGCCTGCCAAACTGCAGCCGTGGTTGGGGTTCGAATGGCCGCTGCGCGACACCTTGGCCACCGCAATTCTGCAACAACCGGTGGCGGTGGGGTTGGGTTTCTATGCGGCGGCGGCGGGTATCGCGCTCAGCACCATCTTGGTGGTGGCGGTGCGGCGGGGGCGGCGCCGGTGGTTGCCCGGGCTGGCCGCCGTGTGGGCCGCCACGCTGGCAGCCCTGGCATGGGGCGTGGTGCCGGTGGTCTGGCGCTACACCCAAGCCCCGCTGGCGCAAGTGGCCGGGGTGCTGCAGCAGCTGCCCCCCAGCAGCGTGGTGGTGCACCACGGGCTGCATAAGCCCTCATTGCGCCTGCTGAGCGGCAAGCCCTTCACCAAGACCGACAACCCCGTGCAAATCCCCCCATTGCTGCAAGGCGTGCCGGAACTGTGGGTGGTGACCGAAGCCCAAGACGTTCCCCCGCTGCTGCAGGAATTGCAAACCAGCCGTGCGGGCACGGTGCTGGATGCCAAATGCGTGGCCGGAAGCTGTCTGATTTTGCTCGCGCCTTTGCCCGCAATGCCTTAAGATGCCGCCGATGAAAACGTTCCCTGTGCCCGAAATTTCGGTGGTTGTGCCACTGTACAATGAAGAACAAAACGTGCCGCTGCTCACCGTCAAACTGGCCGCAGCCCTACGCCCGCTGGGGCGGCCGTGGGAAATGGTGCTGATTGACGACGGCAGCCGCGACGGCACCGCAGCGGCGCTGAAAACGGCAGCCGCCACCTACCCTGAATTGGTGCCGCTGACCTTCCGTCGCAACTACGGTCAAACCGCGGCGATGCAAGCGGGGTTCGACCACGCCCGCGGGCAGATTATCGTGACGCTGGACGGTGACTTACAGAACGACCCTGCCGACATCCCCGCACTGCTGGCCAAAATGGCGGCCGAGGATGCCGACATTGTTTCTGGCTGGCGCAAGCACCGCCAAGATCACGCGCTGAAAAGCAACCTACCCAGCCGCCTGGCCAACCGCCTGATTGCCCGCATCACCGGGTTGAAGCTGCATGATTTGGGCTGCAGCCTGAAGGCTTACCGGCGCGACCTGTTGGATGAACTGCGGATTTACGGCGAACTGCACCGCTTCATCCCGGCGGTGGCGATGCAATACGGCGCCAAGATTGTTGAGCAGGAAGTGAGCCACCACAAGCGCCAATTTGGTGAAAGCAAATACGGCCTGGATAAGACCATCCGCGTGGCGCTGGATATCATTCAGCTCTATTTCTTTCAGCGCTTTCTGCACCGGCCGCTGCACTTTTTTGGCTACGTGGGCCTGATGGCCTTGGTGCCGGGACTGCTGATGTTGGGCTACCTGTTTGTGCTGAAGGTGCTGGGGTTCGATATCGGCGACCGGCCGATGCTGCTGACCGGCTTTATGTTGGTGCTGCTGGCCGTGCAGCTGTTGGGGATGGGCGTATTGGGCGAATTGCTGGTGCGCATCTACCACGAGCCGCAAGGCCGCAAACAATACCTGTTGCGGAAATAGGAGCACGGATGCGCATGCAAGCCCTGTTGCCGCTGCTGCTAGTGGGGGGGGTGGTGGGGCTGGCCCTGCAGCAACCACAAAGTTCTCAGGCGGCCCCGCACACCCCGGCTCCCGCCGCGCAGGGGTTGGGTGGTTATCTGCAAGGCGTGATGGGGCTGCTGAACGAAGACCCGCAGGCCGCGCAGCAAGGGCTGTTCGGCGCCTTGAGCACCGACCCGGATAACCTAAATTTACGCCAGCGCGCGATGGAAGCCGCGCTGGCGGCCGGCAACACCGCGGAAGCCTTGCGGTTGGCCAAAACGCTGCCCGAGGCCAACCTGACGGCGTTGGCACAGCTGCTGCGCCTGGCGGACGCCGTGGCCCAGCAAGATTTTAAGGCCGCGCGTGCCCACCTGCGCCAGCTACAGGTGGGCACGCCGCCCTTGCCGGTGCTGGGCGTGCTGGATGCCTATTTAGGGGCGGCGGAAGGGCATCGGCTCAACACCTTGGTGGCCAGCGTGCAGCTGGCGCATCCCGGGTGGGGTGGCCAATGGCACGCAGCGCGGCTGCGTCTGGGCGCCAACGATGCGGCGGCGGCCAACGCTCTGCTGAAAAGCGCCTTGGCCACCGCCCCCGCGGCCTTGCTGGCAGCAGCCCAACTGCAACCCTTGTTGCCCGCGGCCGACCAAGCCGCTTTGCGCACCGCCTTTACCGCCAGCAACCCCGCGCTGGCGCCGCTGTTAAGTGTGCCAACCCCGCTGGCCAGCCCAACCTTGGCCGACAACACCGCCGCCGCCCTGCTGGAATTTGCCCTGCAGGTGTGGGCCGAGGGCGTGCCCGAGCTGGCCCAACAAATCCTCAACACCACCACGCTGCTGCCGGTCAAGGAGCCGCTGTTGCAGCCGCTGCTGCCCTACTACCGCGCCTTGCTGGCCGACAGCGCGGGGCAGACTGCACTGGCCACCGAACTGCTGACCAGTCTGGCCCGCCGACCCGATGGCTTTGGCGCGCTGGCCAAACTGCGGCTCAACGAGCTGCAGGCCCAAGGCAGCAATGCCCCCCGTACCTTGCGCGCCGCCGCTGCGGCTGGGCGCCATCTGGCGGCGCAGTACCCCAACCAGCCGGTGTTTTGGCAAAGCGCGTTGCAGCTAAACTTGGCTGCCAGCCAATACGCCGCGGCGGCCGAGACCGCCACCCGCCTGCTGCAACTGCTGCCCGCCGAACCCAGCGGTACCCTGCCCCAGCGCCAGGCCGACCTCTATTTCGCCCGTGGGGCCGCCTATGCCCAGGCCGGGCGCAGCGGCTTGGCCGAAACCGATTTGCAGCAGGCGATTGCGCTCGACCCCGCCCATGCCGAAGCGCTGAACTACCTGGGGTTTCTGTGGGTGGATGAAAACCGCAATGTGGCCGAGGCCTACACCCTGCTGAAACGCGCGCATCTGCTGGCGCCCAACAATGGCGCGATCACCGACAGCGTGGGCTGGGCCTACTACCGCCAGGGTGATTACGACACCGCCCGCACTTACCTGGAATTGGCGGCCCAGCAGGAGCCCGGCACACCCGAGATCCTGAGCCACCTGGGCGATACTTATTTTCAGTTGGGGCAGCAGGCCGAAGCGCGAAAGCTGTGGCAACGGGCGCTGGAGTTGGCCAATCAGGGCGCCGACGTGCCCAGCCCAGACTTCCTCCAGCAGTTGCAAGCCAAAGTACGGCGCGGGCAGTTGTAACCCCGCCCGCCAAAGATGGCTTGGCAGAACGTTGAACTTCCCGTATTCTTGTGCGCCAAGATAAGGGGGACTTTGCATGAGCAAGAAACTGGTGATTGACAGCCTGGAGCCGCTCACCAACCGGCCCGCCAAAGAGCGCGGCTACCCCGACAAATACGTACCCACCGATGCCGAGGAGTACATGAGCCTCAAGCAGCTATGCTACTTCCGCGACCTGCTGCTGCAATGGCGCAAGGAATTGGAGGCGGGCAACCTTTCCACCATGCACGACTTGAAGGAGAACAGCACGATTGAGGCTGACCTGACCGACCAGGCCACGCTGGAGTACGAACAGACGTTGGAACTGCGCAACCGCGACCGGGCCCGCAAACTGATCAACAAGATTGACGAAGCGCTCGACCGGATCCGCGACGGTGAATTCGGTTACTGCCAGGAAACGGGCGATCCGATCGGCATCGGCCGGCTGCTGGCCCGCCCGATCGCCACGCTCAGCATCGAGGCCAAGCGCCGCCAAGAGCGCAAGGAAGTGAGCTACGCAGGTTAACCCCATGAAGGCCAACGGCTTGCCCCCCTTGGCCCCGGTGCCGCATTTGGTGCGGCTGTTGGCACCCGATGAGGCGGTCATCTACACCGCCAAACTGCACCCCCTGCACGGCTGGCCGTGGCTGCTGGCGGTGCTGTTGCTGGCGGTGGCGGGCTGGTGGCTGAAGCCGCTCTGGCTGGCCAGCGCGGCACTTTTGGTGCTTTACGGGCTGGCCTTCCAGAATTTTGAAGCGGCCGTCACCACCCGGCGCTTGCTGCTGCGCCAAGGGCGATTTGGCGTGAGCACCGAGGGCATCTTGGGCGAAAAAATTGCCGAGTGGCAGGTCATCCAACGGTTGGTGCAGCGGCCATTACGGGCCGGGACGGTGCGCTTGGTGCTGAAAGAAGGCAACACCTTACGGCCCCTGACCCTGCTGTGGCTGTGGCACCCGTTCAGCTTCATCGAGGCGCTGGAAACCTTGCAAATGCCGCCCCGAGGTTGAACCATGGACGCCCCCACCGAAATCCGCGTCAGCGCCGACCGCCGCCGCCTGACCTTGGTATGGCCCGCCGGGCCGCACACGCTCAGCGCCCACACGTTACGGGTTGAAAGCCCCAGCGCCGAGGTGAAAGGCCACTTTGGGCGCGGCGGCGTTGCGCCTGTTGGCAAAGAACACGTCACCATCACCGGGCTGGAACCGGTGGGCAGTTATGCCTTGAAAATCATCTTTTCCGATGGCCACCAGACCGGGCTTTACACCTGGGATTACTTATCCGGTTTGGGCGGCGCCGATGCATAAAGCCCTGTTGGCCGCCGCACTGTTAAGCTGGGGTGGCATCGCCAACGCGCTGCCCTTGCGGGTGGCCGCCGCCAGCGCATACCCGGCCCCCGCCGGTGGGGCGGTGGCCTTGCAGCTGGTGTTGGAAAACCCCGGTGCCGCCGTTGATTTGGTCGGCGCCAGCACCCCGGTGGCGCAACGGGCCACAGTGCGGGTGCACCAGGTACAAGAGGGCGTCACACGCATCCTCACGCCACCCTTCCTGACCTTGCCCGCCCGCAGCCGCGTGCACCTCTTGCCCGGCGCCAACGAGGTATTTTTAAGTACCCTGCAGCAACCGTTGGTGGCGGGAATGGAATTCCCCTTGTTGCTCAGCTTCACCCCCAGCCAAACCCTGACGGTGCGGGTGGCGGTACGGCCCGATTTGCCTCAGCGACCCTAACTTATGCAAAAAAACCCGCCGTACCAGAAAACGGTACGGCGGGTGGTACGTCACAGCGCTAGGCCGGGATGTTTTGCGCGGCGCGATGGAGCAGCAGGAGCGGACCGTGGCTCAGCTCCCAGTACCCAATCTGCGCACGGGCTTCCCGGTAGCTGGGCTGGCGGTTGGGCGGTTCGGCCTGGCTGGTTACAGCCGTGAACCGTTGCCGCAAGGCTTCCCATTCCGGGTCGGCCTCAATCCACCCATTGCCAAGCTGGGTATTCAGTGCGTGCCAGAGCGTGAGGAGCAGCCGCAACTGCACCGCGGCCGCACCACCAACCCAGCGTCCCCACTTCCGCTCCAGCAGCTCGACTTGCTCGGTCAGCAGCCGATAACAGAGCAGCGCCTGCTCTCGCGTTGTCCGGCGGCGCTCGGCCAGCGGGTGTTCCAATATCTCGGCCATTGTGAGCCTCCCCATGGAATGCGTGATGTTGTAAGGTTACGTCAGCCGCAAGTGCGCGGCGGACGGGAGCAGTTTGACCAAATTGGCCACCGGTGTTGTCGCCAACCACGGGTTGGCGCGATAGTGGGCCCAGAAGGCGCGTTGCGTCTCCGGTTGACGTTGCTTGACTCTCTCATCCTGGCCGTTGGCCAAGCGCCACCACAGCATTTCCGCCAGCAGCTCCAGCGCCGCCAACATGCCAGGGTTGGGCGTGATCTGCTCGACCTCGCCGAGCAGCTGGTGGAGCCACGCCTGCCGATGCTCTTTCGCCCGCATGACCAGGCGATAGAGCATCCTCTGATGCCGCCGCAACGGGCTGTCGGCCTCAAGCGGCGGCAGCGGCTGGCCCACCAGCAGCGGCGACCCAAACAGGGTAGTGCGCAGGGCCACATACTGGCCAATGGCCTCCCAGACCCGGTAGTCGGCCGCCTTGGTGGCGTCGCGATGGTTGGCCAACAGATGCTGAAAACGGTTTTCCTCCTCCGTGATCAACGCGGGGGTGGCAAACCGTTCCCGCCAGTGGGCGGCCCAGGCGGCATCGGCCAGGCGTAGCGCCGGGCCGCTGGCTTTGTCAGAAGAGTTCTGCACCAACTGGTTGATGCACTCCAGACCATGCCGCCGCTGGTTGAGATAGGTGAAGATCCACCGTGCCAGGAGAATACCCTGGTCACGGTCGTACGCCCCTTGGGGCGATTTTTGCTGGGACATTGCTGCCTCGGGGGGGGTTGGTTCCCCCAAGGGGGAACGGGAAACGGGAAGAATGATTAATGCATACAATTCATAATTTGCAGAATTTGGCAAGCCCC
>JADCGN010000026.1 GCA_020249005.1 Alphaproteobacteria bacterium | reverse complement strand
TTTATTGAGAATCCATTACTTATTATGGATGTTACAATTAATATGGATAATGGTGTTACCTATGATTCAAGAACGCGCCCTGATTTATACGTTTATAAGAATACGTCAGCAGATGCAGCCATTCGGCATATAGCCTTTGAATTACTTAAATCATCGGAGAGCTGGAATTTATAATGAAAAGCAAAACCCCCGCCAAGCGGGGGTTTTGCTTGGGGCACGTCCGCTTAGGCCGCGCGCTTCTTGGCGATGTCTTCCGCCACGTTGTTCGGCACCGGGGCGTAGTGGTCGAACTCCATGGAGGGGCTGCCACGGCCTTGCGTCATGCTCCGCAGGGTTGTCACGTAGCCAAACAGGTTGGCCAGCGGCACCAGCGCGCGGATGAGGGTGCGGCCGAAGATGTCTTCGGTACCCTGGATGATGCCACGGCGGCTTGAAAGGTCGCCAATCACGTCACCCATGCTGTCGGTTGGGCACGTTACTTCCATCTTCATGATGGGCTCCAGCAGCTGCGGCTTGCACTTCTTGGCGGCTTCCTTCACGGCCAGAATCCCGGCCAGTTTGAACGCCATTTCGCTGCTGTCCACGTCGTGGTAGCTGCCGTCGAACAGGGTGGCCTTCACGTCCACCACCGGGTAGCCGGCGTACATCCCGTTCTTTAGCGCTTCCACCACACCGTCTTCCACGGCGGGAATATATTCCTTCGGCACACTCCCGCCCACGATGCCGTTGACAAACTCAAAGCCCTTACCCGGCTCGTTGGGCTCGAACTTAATCCAGCAGTGGCCGAACTGCCCGCGTCCGCCAGTTTGCTTGGCGTGCTTGCCTTCGCACTCGGCGCTGGCGGTAATGGTTTCGCGGTAGCTTACCTGCGGGGCGCCGGTGTTCACTTCCACTTCGTAGGGCTTACGGCGCAGAATGTCGATCTTCACTTCCAGCTGCAATTCACCCACCCCGGCCAAAATGGTCTGGCCAGTTTCTTCATCGGTATAGACGCGGAAGCTGGGGTCTTCGGCCAGCAACTTACCCAGCGCAATGCCCATTTTTTCCTGGTCGCCCTTGCTCTTGGGCTCAATGCTCATGGCAATCACTGGCTCCATCGCCTTAATGGTTTCCAGAATAATCGGCTTGGCTTCGCTGCACAGCGTGTCGCCGGTACGGGTGTCCTTCAGGCCGATCAAGGCGCCGATGTCACCGGCACGGATTTCGGTCACTTCCTCGCGCTTGTTGGCATGCATCTTCACGATCCGGCCCACGCGCTCGGTGCGGCCACGCACGCTGTTGTACACGGCGGTGCCCGAGGAAATCACGCCGCTGTAAACGCGCACGAAGGTGATGGAACCAACAAACGGGTCGGTCGCGATTTTGAACGCCAGGGCCGCCAGGGGCTGTTCATCGGCCACCTGGAATTGCACTTCCTCGCCGTTTTCGCCCGTACCCTTCAGTTTTTCCGGGTCGATTTCGTTCGGCGCCGGGAAGTAATCCAGCACGGCATCCAAGAGCGGCTGCACGCCCTTGTTCTTGAAGCTGCTGCCGCAGACCACCGGGAAGATTTTCATCGCCAAGGTGCCCTTGCGGATGCAGGCCTTCAGCGTGGCCTCATCGGGCTCAGTCCCTTCCAGGTACGCGTTCATCGCGGCGTCGTCAAATTCCACGGCGGCTTCCACCAGCTCGCTGCGGGCCTTCAGCGCGGCGTCTTTCAGCTCAGCCGGGAAACCGGCATCATCGATGCCAAACTCATCCCACTTGGCGCCCAGCTCTTCGCCCTTCCAGACCAAAGCCTTCATGCGCACCAGGTCGATCACGCCCGCAAAGGCATCTTCCTTGCCAATCGGCAGCTGAATCGGAATCGCGTTGGCGCGCAGGCGTTCCTTAATCATCGACACACCGCGGGTAAAGTCGGCGCCGACGCGGTCCATCTTGTTGATGTAGCAAAGGCGCGGCACGCCGTAGTTGCTGGCGTGGCCCCAGTTGGTTTCGCTTTGCGGCTCCACACCACTGACACTGCAGAAGGTGGCGATCAGGCCATCCAGCACACGCACGCTGCGCTTCACTTCAATGTTGAAGTCGATGTGCCCAGGGGTATCGATCAGGTTGATGGTGGTGCCCTTCCACTGCGCGGTGGTGGCGGCGCTGGTGATGGTGATCCCGCGCTCTTGCTCTTGCTCCATCCAGTCCATGGTGGCTGCGCCTTCGTGCACTTCGCCAATCTTGTGGGTGCGGCCGGTGTAGTACAGAATCCGTTCGCTGGTGGTGGTCTTCCCAGCGTCCACGTGGGCCATAATGCCAATGTTGCGGACTTTTTCGAAGGGGACGGTGCGGGGCATCGTTAGGGTTTCCTGATGTTGGTTACTGCCGCGCGTATAAGGGATTACAGGGCAAAACGCAACCCCCGCCCGTGTTTGCGCACGGCGGGGGTTGAATTGGTAAAGCTGGCAACTTGCTTGCGCTCGTCCATCACGCGTTGATGAGATGCAAAACAATCGGCATTTGTTGCGTATTGATGATGGTCAACCCAGGCAAAACCTTGCTTTCCCCAGGGTTCAGCATTTGCCTTGATGGCGCCTCCTTACCAAAGTGGAGGATGATGTGAACTGCCATCTCAGGG
>JADCGN010000025.1 GCA_020249005.1 Alphaproteobacteria bacterium | reverse complement strand
GTGGCTCCACCGGTGGCTTGCGCTGCTCTTCGCGGGCGCGGCTGGCGGCACCGGCTTCGCTCTGGGCCGCCAAGGCGGCAGCCGGATTGGTGGTAATGGCACTTGTGGTCATGGGCAGGGCCCTTTCTCTCTCTCGCCCCCTTCTGGTGCCCGCCACAACCCTTGCTGACAGGGCTTTTCTATGCTTTACCGTATCTTATGAAATGCGTGCTGGTGCTGGAAACCACCCTGGGGGGCCTTGGCCTGGCGTTGCAGCGCGCCGATGGCCAGGTGTTTGGCCGCAGCACTACCGAACCGCGCAGCAGTAGCCAGCTGCACCCGTTGCTGGCGGATTTGCTGGCGGAAGCCCAGATTGCGACGCAAATGATTGAAACTTTAGGCGTCACCGTCGGCCCCGGCAGCTTTACCGGCGCCCGAGTGGCGGTGGCGGTGGCCGAAGCCTGGGGCCTGGCGCAGCCGCAGTGCCAGCGGGTGGGCTTGGCCACGCTGCCGTTGTTGGCCAAGGCCGTGCTGGCGCGGGGCGAACCGCCGCAGGGCTTCCGCATCCTGACCGATGCCGCCGGGGGGATGGCCTATGGGCAGGATTTTGCCGGGAACGGCACGGCGCTTGGCGAGGCCTGGTGCCTGCCGTTGGCCGAGGCGGTGAACAGTACCGTGCCAATCTTCGTGAGTGGCCTGCCGTTGCTGGAGGGCGTGACCCATCTGGGTGCTCCTACCCCGCAAGACCTGCTCGCCACGCTGGCCGACCTGGCTTGCCACCTGCCGCTCATCCCGGTGTACCTGAAACCGCTGGCGTACCGGGAACGGCCGGAGCGCTAGGCGGATGGAGATTCTACGCCAGACCAACCTGCCTGTTGGGTGGGATGACCCGGTGCTGCATGCGGCTCAAGCGGCGGCGGTGTTGGCGCAGCCAGGGCATGTGCTGCTGCAGGCCACGGGGGGCGGGCATTTGCTGGGGTTGGCGGTGGCCGGGGTGCCCGCCGATATCCTCACTCTTTACGTGCCCACAGCCCTGCGGCGGCAGGGGCGGGCATACGCCTTGCTGGCGGCGTTTTTGGCCCAGGCGCAGGCGGTGGGGGCCAGTGGCCTGACCTTGGAAGTGCGCGCCGACAATGCGGCGGCGCTGGCGCTGTATCAGGCGCAGGGCCTGACGCTGCGCCACCGGCGGGTGGGGTATTATGGGGGTGTTGATGCGCTTGTGTTAGGCCGCGATTTCCACTAAACGCCCTCTATGCCCATCCGCATTGCCGATGCCGTGACCGAAGCCGCGCCCCAAGGGGCCAAGCGGCTGTTCGTGAAGAGCTACGGCTGCCAGATGAACGTGTATGACGGCATCCGGCTGGCGGACCTGATGAAGCCCCACGGCTATGCGCTGGTGGAGGAGGTGGAGGGTGCTGACCTGGTGGTGCTCAACACCTGCCACATTCGGGAAAAGGCCGATGATAAGCTGTTTTCCGACCTGGGCCGCTTTAAAAAGGCCGCACCGCAGGCGATTCTGGCCGTGGGCGGCTGTACCGGTCAAGCGCTGGGTGCCAAGATTTTTCAGCAGGAAAGCGCGGTGAAGATTGTGTTTGGGCCGCAAACGATTCAGCGGTTGCCGACGCTGCTGGAAAAGGCGCTGCGCGGCCAGCGGGCAATTGATACCGACTTCCCCGAACTCGAGAAATTCGACCGCCTGCCCACGCCGGGGGCCTACGGCGCCAGCGCGTTCGTCACCATTCAGGAAGGCTGCGACAAGTTCTGCACCTACTGCGTGGTGCCCTACACGCGGGGGGCGGAGATTTCCCGACCGCATGGCGACATTGTGGCGGAAGTCCAGGCGCTGGCGGCGCAGGGGGTGAAGGAGATTACCCTGCTGGGCCAGAACGTGAACGCCTACCAGCATGAGGGCGTGGGGCTGGCCACGCTGTGCCAGTTGGTGGGGGCGGTGCCCGGCATTGCCCGTGTGCGCTTCACCACCAGCCACCCGAACAACACCACGCCCGACCTAATTGCCGCGTTTGCCCCGGTTGAACAGGGTGGCAATCCGAAGCTGATGCCCTACTTCCACCTGCCGGTGCAGGCTGGGAGCGATACGGTGCTGGCGCGGATGAACCGTAACCACACCGTGGCCAGCTATCTCGAAACCATCGCGGCGGTACGCGCTGTGCGGCCCGATGTGGCGATTTCGGGTGACTTCATCGTGGGCTTCCCCGGTGAGACGGAGGAAGAGTTTCAGCAGACCCTCGCGGTGGCCGCCCACGTGGGTTACGTGGGGGCCTACAGCTTTGCCTACTCGCCCCGCCCCGGCACTCCGGCGGCTGAACTGCCCGACCAAGTGGATGAAGTGACGAAGAAGACCCGCTTGGCCGCGCTGCAGGCGGTGTTGGATGCCGGCACGGCGGCCTTTTGTGAGCGCTTTGTGGGGCAGACCTTGGAGGTGCTGGTGGAAGGCCCGGCCAAGGACGCGGGGCAGCTGCGCGGCCGCAGCCCGCACAACCTGCCGGTGAATTTTACCTATGGCGCTGCCGACCCGGTAGCGTTGGTGGGGCAGTTGGTGCCGGTGACGATTAGACGGAGTACGCAGCGGAGTTTGGTTGGGAAAATGGAATAGGGAAAGAGGAAAAAGGAAGAGGGAATGGTGGCGCCTGTGGCCAATTCTGAAGCGACGCGGCCACGTGTAAGCTCGGTCTTTGAGCTGGATGTTTACCAAAAGGCTTATCAGGCCTCATTAAGCCTGCATCGGTTAACCAACGATGGGGCTTTTCCGAAATTTGAACATTATGGTGGGTTGGTTGACCAATTGCGCCGTTCCAGCCGCAGTGTCTGTGCCAATTTGGCTGAGGGCTGGGGTAAGCTTTCGAGCAAAAAAGAGCGCGATCAATTTACCCGGACAGCGATGGGTTCGGCGGTTGAGGTGCGGGTGTGGTTGCATTATGCTAGAGATTTAGGGTATTTAAAGCCGGAACAGGCGCAGCAATTTGACCGTGAGTACGACCAAATTGCTGCGATGTTAAGGGCGATGCAGCAGCGCTAAACGCTCCATCCGCCTTTTTCCTTATTCCGTCTTCCATTTTCCTCTTACGCCGCCACCTGGTAGCTCACGCCTTCTTGCTCGCGGCAGCGTTCAAAGGCCGGGCGGGCGCGGATGGCCTTGAGCAGCGCGGTGGTGTGCGGGCCGAACTGGAAGGTGTTGCTCCAGTTGGCGATGACGGTGACGACCACATCGCCAATGGTGGGGTTGGCGCCGCACAGGTACGGCCCATGGGCGGTGAGCTGCTCTTCCACCTGCTGCCACAGGGTTTGGATGCTGCTGGCGGCGGCGGTTTCCACCTCGGCCCAGCCGTTCTTCTTGGCCCAGAACCACCTGCTGTAGGCCGGGTGCAGCGTGGCGTTGGCGAACATCAACCACTGCAGCGCTTGGGCGCGCGGGAGGCCGCCTTGCGGGAGCAGGCTACCGTCGCCGTAGGTATCCAGGATATAGGCCATTTGCGCAGCCCCTTCCAGCTGCACATCGCCCGTGGGGTGCACCAGCACCGGTACTTGGCCGCGCGGGTTGAGCTTGAGGTACTCGGGCGTGCGGGTGTCGCCGTTGGCAATCACGGTTTTTTTGTAGGTGTAGGGCACGTTGCATTCTTCCAGCGCCACGTGCACGGCCATGCTGCAGCTGCCGGGTGAGGAGTAGAGGGTGTAGGACATGGTTTCGGTCTTTCCTTGGTTTATAACGGGTTAAGCGGGGTGTGATTAGGCATGGATGCCGCCGCCAATGCTGATGCGGGCCCCGGTAATGTAGCCGGCGGCGGGACTGGCCAAAAACAGTGCGAGGTCGACCACCTCCTGCGGTTGGCCGTAGCGCCCCAGCGGCACGTTGCTGCGCATGAAGTCGGCCATGGGGCTATTTTCCGGGTTCATCTCGGTGTTGATCGGTCCCGGCTCGATGGTGTTGACGGTGATTTTGCGCGGCGCCAGGTCATAAGTCCAGCCGCTGCTGAGGCCCGCCACCGCAAACTTGCTGGCGGTGTAACCGCTGAAGTTCGGCCACATCGCGCTTTGGCCCATCACGCTGCCCAAGTTAATGATGCGCCCGCCTTCGGCTAAATATGGCAACAGAGCGTGGGTGCCCAAAAAGACACTCAGCACATTCACATTCATCATGGTGGTGAAGTTTTCGGTCGCGCTGGTTTCGGTCATGGTGGTATCCAAAAACACCCCGGCGTTGTTAATCAGCACGTGAATTTTACCGAGCTTCTTGCCCAATGCTGCCAATGTGCTGGCCAGTTGTTGCGGGTTGCTGGCGTCGGCCTGGTGGGCTTCAGCTTGGCCGCCTTGAGCTTGAATGGTTTTAACCAGGGCGTTGGCTTCGTTGGTACTCTTGCCGTAGGTGAACACCACTTTGGCCCCTTGGGCGGCAAAGGCTTGGGCCATGGCGGCGCCCATCCCGCGGCTGCCGCCAGTGATGAATACAGTTTTGTTGTGGAACTCTTTCATGGATGACCTTATTTGGTTGGTTATGTGTATCGTCAGCTGGTAACCTTCCCAACCTGATGATGGTGGGTACGCTAATCGAGATTTTTCATTATTTCAATAAAAATGAAGTATTGAAGTAAAAAAAATATTATGCTAGGGTTGCACCGTTATGCCACGCGCCCTTCATCATCCCACCCGCGGCCAGCTGACGCTGGCCGGAGTGCTGCATGCGCTGGGCGACCCCGTGCGCCTGGCCTTTGTGCAGCGTTTGGCCAGTTGCCCCAAAGGTAGCCCAATGAATTGCACCACGGTGGGTGAGGTGATGGCCGGGCTTGCGCTTTCCACCCGCCACCACCATATGCGGATTCTGCGCGAAGCGGGGGTGTTGCGTTCGGTGCCCGAAGGCAAAGAGGTACTCAATACCCTGCGCAAGGAGGATTTGGAAGCCCGCTTCCCCGGGTTGCTCAAAACCATTCTCAAGCAACAGCTATAAACTGTTTCAGCTTAAACTGTTTGTGTTTGTCCTGACTTTACGCTAAGCCGCGCGGCGTTTGCGCTCGCGCAGGTCGGCCACGAAGGCCATCACCCGGGCCACCAATTCGTAGGTTTGCAGCGGAATCGGCTCATCAAGCTCGGCTTCGGCGAACAACAGCCTGGCCAGCGGCGGGTCTTCAAAGAGAGGGATATTATGTTCTTGCGCCACCTCGCGGATGCGCAGCGCCACCGCTTCCACCCCCTTGGCCACCACCAGCGGGGCAGCGTCGCCTTCATCGGGTTTGTAGCGTAACGCCACCGCGTAGTGGGTGGGGTTGGTCACCACCACGTCGGCCTTGGGGACAGCCTGCATCATCCGCTTGCGGGCCCGTTCGGCGCGGATTTGCCGCTGCCGCTGCTTGACGTACTGATCCCCCTCGCTGTCGCGCAGCTCGTCCTTCAGTTCGCGCAGGCTCATCATGTTGTCGCGCAGGAATTTGAAGCGTTGAAACAGATAATCGGCCAGTGCCAGCACCAACATAATCACGGTGGCGGCCGCTACCAGTTGAATCAACAGCAGGTGTAGCTTGTGCACCAAGCCGGTGGGGCCGGTTTCATCCACCAAGCCCACCAATACCCCGCGTGATTGGTAGATAAGGAACCCCAGCACCGCCCCCAAAACCGCCAACTTGAGAATACTTTTAATCAACTCGGCCAAGGCCTGGAGGCCAAAAATCCGCTTAAAGCCGGCGAGGGGGGAAATTTTTTGCAGGTTTGGCGCCAGCGCTTTGGGCGCAAACACCCCACCATGCTGCACCCAGCCGCCGGCAATCCCCAACACCAAGAACAAGCCAAACAACGGCAATAGGGCCAGCAGGCCTTCATACGCCACTTGGGCCAACACCGCGCCCACGGCGCCGGGGCCATCCAGCAGCGTGGTGCCGGCGCTGTTCAGCACGCCCGCGCCCAGTTCGGCCAAGCGTACGAAGGAAAACGGCGCCAACCCCCCGGCCAGAATCACGATGCCAACGAGCATGAACAGGTGGTTCACCTCGCGCGACTGTGGCACTTGGCCTTCCTCGCGCAGCTTTTCCAGCTTCCGCGGGGTTGCCTCTTCGGTTTTACTGCTCTGATCCTCGTCGTCGGCCATGAGCCACTGTTGCATGGCGGCGCGGCTTTTGCCAGAGTACCGCGATGCGTAAAGAGGCACCGCCCCCATCTTCGGCCCCGGAGTGGCCTAAGCACTGGCACGCCGCGGTGGCCGCCACGCGTGAGGCCTTACCATGGCGAGAGGAAGCCAACGGTGTGCTGGTGTTGGGCGAGACCTTTCCCACCGCGCCTCAGGAAATCTCCAGAGCCGATCCAGTTCCTCCGTTGCCGGATTTCAGCGGTCTTGCCACTCCGCCCGTCCCGAATCCGGCACAATCGCCCGAACAGCAGCGCGGGGAATGGATTCATGCGGCCTTGCAGGGGCTCACAGTGGCGGCACCGCTGGCTGCCCAGGCAGAAGCAGCGGCCGTGGCCGCCCGGGTGCGGGCAACCCTGCCGTGGCTGTTCGGCCCCGGCAGCCTGGCCGAGGTGGCGGTGGTGCTGCCAGGCGGCGGCGTGGGGCGCATCGACCGCCTGGTGCCGCATGATGGTGCCTTGTGGATCATTGATTTTAAAACCGGCGTGCCGCAAGCCTCCGTGCCGCCCGCCTATGTGGCCCAGCTGCAAGGCTATGCTGCAGCCTTGGCGGCGGACCAAGCGGGAGAGCAAACGTTGCGCTTGGGGTTGGTGTGGGTTGATGCGATGCCCAATCCCACTCTTGCCGAGGTTGCCGTTTCGGGGTAACTTCACGAAGTTTGAAATAACCGGAAGGACTGAGACCATGGGAACCCTGAAAACGGTGACGGATGCCGACTTTGAAGCCAACGTGTTGAACAGCGACAAGCCCGTGGTGGTGGATTTTTGGGCCGAATGGTGCGGCCCGTGCAAGGCGCTGGGCCCGGTGCTGGAAAACGCCGTGCAAAACGTGAGCGGCGTCAGCGTGGTGAAGATGAACGTGGATGAAAACCTGGAAACGCCCGTCCAGTACGGGATCCGCGGCATCCCGACTTTAATTGCCTTCAAGAATGGCCAGCCGGTTTCCACCCTGGTGGGGATGCAGGAGCAAGCCAAGCTGGAAGAGTGGCTGAAGGCGCAAGTTTAGCGGCGCTCAGGACGGGTCGCTTTTTGCGCTTTTCTTGCGCTCTGGTCCGCACATGCTTCGCTGTATGCTTGCGGTTCTCGTGTTGCGAAAATCACAAAAATCAGCACCGCCTGAACACCGCTGGCTATCGCTAGGCTGCGTTTAGAAAAAGGCTCTGTTCTTCATGCTCACTCCCGACCAACTCATTCACGCCGTAGCGCTCGGCACGCTGGAAGCCGCCACCGAGTTCTTGCCCGTCTCCTCCACCGGCCACCTGTTGTTGGCCGGGCATTTTTTGGGCTTTGAAGGCCCACCCGGCAAGGTGTTTGAAATCGCGATTCAGCTCGGCGCCATTTTGGCGATTTGCGTGCTGTACTTTCAAAAACTGTGGGGCGTGGTGCTGGATTTACCGGGGCAAAACACCGCCGGGCGCCAGGCGCGGAATTTTACGCTGGCCGTATTGGCGGGGTTTCTGCCTGCCGCGGTGGTGGGGATCTTGCTGCATGATACCATCACCACTTACCTGTTTAACCCTATCGTGGTATGCGCCATGCTGGTGGTGGGGGGCTTGGTGATTCTGTACCTGGAAAACGTGCGCCGTGCGCCGGCGAGCGTGTACGATATCGATGCCCTGGATTGGCGCTTGGCGCTGAAAATCGGCGCGTTGCAGTGCTTGGCGATGGTGCCCGGGGTCAGCCGCAGCGGTGCTACCATCATGGGCGCGATGTGGTTGGGGGTCAACCGCAAGGTGGCCACCGAGTTTTCGTTTTTCCTAGCGATCCCCACCATGGTGGGGGCGGTGGCCTTAAGCCTGTGGGAACAGCGAGCGCTGCTGCGGGCCGAGGACTTGGCATTGATTGGGGTGGGGCTGGTCACCGCCTTTTTGGTGGCCTTGCTGGTGGTGCGGTGGTTGGTGGGGTTTGTGGCGCGGCGCACCTTTACTCCCTTTGCCTGGTACCGGATTACGGTGGGGGGCCTGGGCCTGCTCGCCTTGGCGTTATGGGGGTAAACAGCGATGCGTGAGATGACCATACAACCAAAAGCCGCCGTGAAGGATTTCTGGCAACGGGCCAGCTGTGGTGAAGAGGCCTATGCGCTGGGGCCGGATGAGGCCACGCAGCTTGCCGCCCAAGCCCAGGTGCGTTATGAACTGGAGCCTTATCTGCCGCCCTTTGCCAACTTCGCCCGCGCCCGGGGGCGTGAGATTTTGGAAATTGGCGTGGGGATGGGGGCCGACCATCTGCGGTGGGCCCAGGCCGGGCCCAAGCGTTTGACGGGGGTGGACTTGACACCGCGCGCCATTGCCATCACCCAAGCCCGCTTGGCCCATGCCAAGCTGACCAGCCAGCTGCAGGTGGCCGATGCCGAGGCGCTGCCGTTTGCCGCCCACAGTTTTGACGGCGTGTATAGCTGGGGCGTGCTGCACCATTCCCCCGATACCCCCGCCGCCTTCCGGGAAGTGGCGCGGGTACTGCGGCCGGGCGGTTGGGCGCGGATCATGGTGTACCACACCTACAGCCTCACCGGCCTGATGCTGTGGGTGCGTTTTGCGCTGTTGCGCGGGCGGCCGTTCACCAGCCTCGCCGCTATCTACAGCCAGTATTTGGAAAGCCCGGGCACCAAGGCCTACACGGTGGCCGAAGGCCGCGCGTTGTGCCGCCGAGCGGGGCTGGTGCCCACCCGGGTGTGGGTGCAGCTTAACCATGGCGACCTGCTGCAGGGCGTGGTCGGCCAGCGGCATCGGGCGGGGCTGACAGGCCACGTGCTCGGGCTGGCGCAACGCATTTGGCCCCGCTGGTTCTTCAAAACCTTCACCCCCTTCTTGGGGCTATATCTGATGATTGAGGCGGAAAAACCGGACGCTTGAGTGAGCTGACTTAATTCAGCTTAAAATCCTCGCCCAAATAGACCCGCTTCACGTCGGGGTTGGCGGCGATCTGTTTGGGGCTGCCGCTGGCAATCACCCGGCCTTCGGCCATAATGTAGGCGTTGTCCACAATGGTCAGCGTTTCGCGCACGTTGTGGTCGGTGATCAGCACGCCCATGCCACGCTCTTTCAGGTGGGCGATCAGTGCCTTCACGTCGGCAATCGCCAACGGGTCCACCCCTGCAAAGGGTTCATCAAGCAACAAAAAGCTGGGGTTGGTGGCCAGCGCCCGGGCAATCTCCACGCGCCGCCGTTCGCCGCCCGAAAGCGCGGGGGCGGGACTGTGCCGCACGCGCTCCAGGCCAAACTCGGCCAGCAATTCGGCACGGCGGGTTTCCAGCGCCGCATGGGTGGGGCAGACCATTTCCAGCACCGCATCGAGGTTTTGCTGCACGGTCAGGCCGCGGAAGATGCTGGCCTCTTGCGGCAGGTACCCCAGGCCCTTGCGGGCGCGGCGGAACATCGGCAGGCCGGTCAGGGCTTCGCCGTTGAGCGTGATGCTGCCGCGGTCAAGCTTGGTTAGCCCAATAATGGCTTGGAAGGCACTGGTCTTGCCCGCGCCGTTGGGGCCGAGCAGGGCCACCACTTCACCTTTGTTCACCTGTAAAGATACGTCGCGCAGAATTTGCCGGGTGCCCACGGCGCGCTGCAGGTTGGTGGCGATCAGGCTCATGCGGGGGTGGCCCTTATTGCGGGGTGAAGGTGGCCTGCACCGGGCCGCCCTGTTGGGTAACGCGGGCCTGTTGGGTGGTGAGATTATAAACCAGCTTATCGCCTTGCAGGCGGCTAGGGCCGCGCGTGAGCGTGACCTGCGGGCCGGTGAGAGTGAGGGTGTTGGCGGCGGGGTTGAAGACCGCCACCGCGCCGGTAGCGGTCTCCGGCACCGGCCCGCCGGTACGGGTAATGACCACGTTGGTGCGGGCGGTCAGTTCGCCCAAGCCCGCCTCGCCGTAGCGGGCTTCCAGCCGGTCGGCGGTGAGGGTGAGGTCGGCCCGCACCACCTTGACGTTGCCTTCAAAGCTGGCCTGGCCCTTGGCGTGATCAACATTCAAGGCGGCGGCGGTAATGCGGATGGGCGCCACGCCCTGCGCCCAGCCGGCCAACGACAGTGTGCCAAACAACAACAGCAGGGTGGCAAGCGAGAGACGCAGCATGATTGACCTTGATTCTAACGTGGCGTGAGCGTGACGGAAACCCCCCCGCTGAGGCGGAGCTGACTCTCTGGCAAGCTGGCCTGAGCGGCGGCGGCGGTGAGCAGAATGTGATACGGGCCGGTTGAACCGGTGGCGGCCACGCCTTGCGGCAGAATCAGCCGGCTATCGCTGGGGGTAAAGCTGGCCAAGGGGGCTTGCAAGGCCAAGGGCGGGGCCTGTTCCGGCTCCCAGCGGGCGGCCACGTCGGTCAGGCTGATGCCGCCGGTGTGCGCCCCGCTGTGGCTGCCGGTGGCCTGCTGGGTGGCGTTGGCGGCTGTCACTTGCCACAGCCCTTGGGCGTTTTGCCCGGTGTAGCGCGGGTTGGCTAATTGGCCTACCACCGTGGCGCTGGTGGCGCTGGGCACCGTGGTGGGTTTGGCGCTGACCACAATCGTGCGGCTTTCCTGAACGCTGAGGCCCAGCGTGATGAGCAACGCCACCGCCGCTCCGCCGAGCAGGATGAGCTTGGTGGAACGCCGCAGGGCCATGGGCGTCAGTCTGCGCCTAGACCACGCCGCGCGCCAGCAAATCTTGCAGCCGCAGCAATCCCAGCGGTTGGTGGTTGTCATCCACCACCCACAGGCTGGTCACCCGTTGTTGGGCCATTTGGGCGGCGGCTTGCACGGCTAGCGGCGTGGCGACGATCGTTTTGGGGGTGGGGGTCATCACCTGGGCCAAAGTCTTCTGCAGCAAGTCGGGCGTCAGGCGGCGTTTTAAGTCGCCGTCAGTGAAAATCCCCACCAGGCTGCCATCGGGCGCGGTGGCGCCCACGCAGCCGAGGTTATGCTGGGTCAGCACCACCAAGGCTTCGCTCATCGGGATGGTCGCCGGGCAGAGCGGCAGGGGTGCGGTCAGCATCACCTCATGCACCCGCAACAGCTGGGCGCCCAGTTTGCCGCCGGGGTGGAAGGTGGCGAAATCCTCTTTGCCGAAACCGCGGGCGTGCATCAGCGCCACCGCCAGGCCATCGGCCAACGCCAGGCTGACCGTGGTGCTGGTGGTGGGGGCCAAATTGAGCGGGCAGGCTTCCCGCGTGACGCGGGTGTTCAGCACCACCGTGGCGGCCCGGCCCAGGGTGCTGTCGGGCTTGCCGGTGAGCGCAATCAGCGGGATGCCGAAGCGCGCGGCATATTGCAGCACCGCCGCCAGTTCCTTGCTTTCGCCGCTGTGGGAGAGCGCGATGATTACGTCGTCTTTCGTGATCATCCCCAAGTCGCCATGGAGCGCTTCGGTGGGGTGCACAAACAGGCTGGGGGTGCCGGTGCTGGCCAGCGTGGCGGCGATTTTACCACCGATGTGGCCGCTCTTGCCCACACCAGTCACCACCACGCGGCCGCGGCAAGCTTGCAGCAGCTGCAGCGTGGTGGGGAGTGCGGGATCATCGGCCAACGCCGTGGCCAGGGTTTGTAGGGCGCTGGCGGCGGCCTGGAGGGTATCGAGGGTTGGTTGCGTATGGAACATATTGCGCTTCTCTTAATAGCCTAATCCCAAGTTGATACCGAGCATAGGAAGAATAATTTTTTCAATTGTATAAATAGAGATGATTTTATAGTTATGAAAAATCTGTGCGTAAATATCTATAATCAATGCCACAAATGCGGAAAATTTTGCATAGCCAAGTAAAATACTCTGTCCGTGGCGACTCCCCAACCATTCGGTATATTCTCGATCATAATCTCCAAGTGTAGCAAGGCTTTGCTCAAATTGTTCCAGTGGTTTGTTATAAGGATTGTAGATATGTAATTTTTTACGCTCAAAAAACCAGAAGAAAATAAACAAGATCAGCGTGCTAAAACTAACAACGAGACGCTCGGGGCTCAGTTCTAAACATGTAAGCGTTACCAAACCACCGAGGATGAAAAGATAGGAATATGGCAGTATCGCGTGCATTGCTTAATGGTGCGCAAAGAGGTCGGTTTCGGGGAAGCCGCGTAGATCCAGCGCCACGCGGGTGGCGAGAAACTTCAGTGCTTGGTCGTAGGCGTAGGTTAGGTTCTGCTCGGCCAGTTGTTCCGTCAATTTGGCGGTGAGGGTGTGCAGGTACAGCACGTCGCTGGCGGCGTAGGCCTGTTGGCTGGCGGTGAGGGTCGGCGCGGCCCAATTGCTCATCTGCTCGGTCTTGTCCAGCTCCACCCCGGCGTATTCGGCCACCAGCGCGCGCAAGTTGTGCTTGCTGGCGGTGGGGCGGACCAATTTGCTGGCCAGTTTGGTGCAAAACATCGGGCCAAGGTCGGCCAACCCCAAATGTTTTTGTAGCATCGCCAAATCGAAGCGGGCATAATGGAACAGCTTGGTCAGGCGCGGATGTTCCAACACCGCGCGGAGGTTCGGCGCGGCGTAGGTGGGTGGGGTGGCGGGGTTGCCCACATCAAACTTCACCAGCCACACGTTGCCTTCGCCATCCCCCACCTGCACCAGGCAGAGCCTGTCGTTGACCAGCGAGAGCCCGGTGGTTTCGGTATCGAGCGCCACCATGCCGCTGGAGAAGCTGAGGCCGGGGGGCAGATCATCGTGAACCAAATGAATGGTGGGGGGAGTGGAAGCCATGGGCGCTTATACCGCAAACGAAGTGCTGACGCAGCCCCCTACGGTTGGCATTTTTTACTTGCTTTGGGTGAAAAAGAGGAAGACGCTTCAGTATGTTGCCGCTTCCTCACCCAGTGGTTGTGCGCGCCTGCCATTGGCTGAACGCCTTGGCGGTGGCGCTGATGGTGTTGAGCGGTTGGCGTATTTACAATGCGTCGCCGTTGTTTGATTTTCGCTTTCCCGATTGGCTGACCGTGGGCGGGTGGTTGGGCGGCGCGCTGCAGTAGCACTTTGCCGCGATGTGGCTGTTGGGGCTCAATGGTGTGGTTTATCTGGTCTACAATCTGCTTTCTGGGCGGTTCCGCCGCGATTTCTTGCCGATTTCACCCCAGACGTTATGGCGCGAGCTACGCTTGGCGGCACAATTTCGCTTGGATCACCAGGATCTAAACCATTACAATGCCCTGCAGCGCGTGGCTTACCTGGGGGTGGTGCTGGCGTTGGTGGTGGTGGTGCTGTCGGGGTTGGTGCTGTGGAAGCATGTGCAGTTCCCGTGGTTGAACGTGCTGATGGGTGGCTATGAAGGTGCCCGGCTGGTACACTTTTTCGCGATGGCCTCGATTGTGGCGTTTGTACTGATGCACCTGGCGATGGTATTGCTGGTGCCCCGCACCTTGGCGGCGATGATTGGCCTGTTTGCAGTTCCGTTGTCGCAACCAACGGCTACCAGCCCGGCACCAAAAGGAGGCCGCTATGCCCGTTCGTAAGCGTCCGTCACCGCTGGGGTTAAACGCGACGCCGAAGGAGATTATCCAGGCGGCCACCGCCCCCCTAGACGATGCCAGCCGCCGGGTGTTTGCCAAACAGTTGCTGTCGCTGGGGGGGCTGTCGCTGCTGACCGGCGTGACGTTAAGCCACACCGGCACCGTCACCCCGCTGCTGCAAGCGATGTCGCGCTTCAATGACCATGCTCAGGCCAAATTGTTTGACCCCACCAAACTGGCCCCCACCTACACGCTGAACGATTTAACCGAGCCGTTTCCCTTTAATGCGTATTACGGCATCGAAGACGTGCCTGTGGTGGATGGCAGCACCTACGCCTTAGAGGTCAGCGGCCTGGTGCGCGACCGCCGCGCGTGGCGGCTGAGCGACTTGCGTGCGCTGCCGCAAGAAAGCCAAATCACGCGGCATATTTGTGTGGAGGGCTGGAGTGCCATCGGTCAGTGGGGTGGGGTGCGCTTTGCCCATTTTCTGGAACGGATCGGCGCCGACCTGACGGCCAAGTATGTGGGGTTTGTCTGCGCCGATGATTACTATACCAGCATCGATATGCCCACCGCGCTGCATCCGCAAACCCTGCTGGCGCTCACCACCGGGCCAACCTTGCAGCCGCTGCCACCCGCCGATGGCTACCCGCTGAAGCTGCGGATCCCCACCAAATTGGGGTTTAAGAACCCCAAGCACATCATGGCCATCACCGCCACCAACCGTTACCCCGGCGGGTATTGGGAAGATCAAGGCTACAATTGGTTTAGTGGTTCTTAACGGCTACAGTTTGGGTGTGCCGGGCGGCGCCTTTTGGTAGGCGATCGCGGCGGCGTATTCTTTCACCGGGCGCAGAATGTGGCGCTGGGAGTAGATGTTTTCGCTGTGCCCGAGCAACACATAGCCATCCTCGGTGAGGTTGTTGGCCAGATGCTGCACCGCCTTTTCCTTGCTGGGCTCATCAAAGTAGATCAGCACGTTGCGGCAGAAGATGAAGTCGAACCGGCCCAGCGCGGCGCAGCGGGCATTGTCCATCAGGTTGCCTTCCTGAAATTTGCAGCTGCTGCGGATTTCGGCCTTCAGTTGCCAGGTTTCGCCGCCGGCACTTAAGGGGTCGTGCGTAAAATAACTTTGCAGCAAGGCGGGCGGGATGTTGCGGATGTTATAGCGGCGGTAAACCCCGTTGCGGGCCTTTTCCAATGCATCGTGGCAGATGTCGGTGCCGACCAGATCCCAACTTAAATCCTTGCCCCACAGGCCGCTGTCGCGCAGCATCAGCGCCAGGGTGTACAGCTCATCGCCGGTGCTGCTGGCGGCGCTCCAGATGCGCAAGTTCTTCTGCCCCTGGGTGCGCCGGGCTTGGGCCAACGGCAGCAACAGATGTTCACGGAAGGCCTGCAGTTGTGGCTCGTGGCGGTAGAAAAACGTTTCGTTGATGCTGACCTCATCCACCAAATGGCCGTATTCGGTACGCCCGGTGGGGGTGTTGAGGTAGGCCATGTAGGCGTCAAAATCCTTCAGCCCCAGGGCTTGTATCCGTAGGTCGATCTTGCTGGCCAGGAAGTAGCTCTTGTTGGCTTCAAAACGCATCCCCGAGAGTTCGTAAATCAGCTTTTCAAAGAAGGTGAATTGCGCCGGGGTGAGGGTGGGGCGGCTGCTGGCCAAGCCACCGGCGGCTGCGGGGGTCGCCGCCGTGGCGGGTGCTCCAGGGGCTGCCGGCTTGGCGGGTTGAATTGCCGCCGCCAGCGAGACCGGCTGCCGCGGTGGCGTGGCGACAGGGCGGGGGGCAAAGGGCGAGTTGGGGTTGAGTGGCTTGGCCACCGGGCTCGGGCCAATGCCGTCGCTGCCCGTGCCGGGGGCAGGGGTGGTGGGCCGTGGCGGAATGGTGGAACTGCTGCTCATATTGTTGGGTATTGTTACGGGGCACACTAGCGGGCGGGGATGGCGCTGGGCAAGCGCCCTTGTGCCTTTGCTGGCATCGCCTGTGGCAGAAGTGTGCCCGCCAACCGCCCGATGGTGTGATGTTTAGGAGGAGATGCCGACCGCTGTTTCGGCGGCACTGCGCAGTGCCGCCGCTGGGTTGATGGGGAAGGTGCCGACGGTTTCGGTGCTGATGCCGCCCGTGAGCTGCAGCCCGGCCAGCAACGGCGCCACCACGGCCTGCAACCCTTCGGCGAACCCGGCCGGTGGGGTACGCTGCAGGCGCAGCTTCAGCCAAATTTCCGGGTAGGTGACCAGCCCATCCAGCTGCACGGGCCCCAGCTGGCTGAGGGTTAATTCCGCCACAAAGCGGGTGCTGCTAGAGCCGCGCGGGTCGTCTTCGGTGTCGCGGCGAAAGAAGAAACTGCCTTGCTGTGGTTGGCCATCGGGGTGTTCCAGGTAAGGTATGATGAAGCCGCGCCATTGGGTGGGGTCTTCCGCGGGTTTGGCCAGCAGTTGGGCCAGTTGCTGCAGGTCCGGGGTGAGGTCGGGCCCCAACGCGCTGGCCAGCCGCGCGGCTTCGGGCCCCAGCAGCTTGGCTGGGTCTTGTGTGCGAATCCCTTCCAGCACCCGCATCAAACCCGGCAGCAGGTTGGCCAACGCAGGCAGGTTGGCGCGGGCTTGGGCGGCGGCCGTGGGGTTGGTGTTTTGCAGCAGCGCGAAGGTTTGGCTGAGTGTGTCCCAGCGGCTGCCTAGGGTGGCCACGGTGGTGGCCCGGGCGGCGGCACTGGGGAGTTCCAGGCTCAGCAGTTGGGCCGCCCCGTTGCTGCTGACTTGCACCTGCACCCGGGCGCCCACCACCAGCGTGGCGGCCAACGGCGTGCTGGTTTGGCCTTCGGCCAGGCTTAGGGCAAAGGTTTGCCCCGCCAAGGCTGCCGGTGTGGCGAGGGTGAGCAGCGGCTGGCCTTGGGCATTTTGGCCGGTAATCGTACCCACCACCACGCTGCCGGGTGGCAGCACCGCCTGGGGGGTTTGCGGCGGGGCCAC
This sequence comes from Alphaproteobacteria bacterium, assembly GCA_020249005.1. Classification (GTDB taxonomy): domain Bacteria; phylum Pseudomonadota; class Alphaproteobacteria; order UBA2136; family UBA6156; genus JADCGN01. Next base: position 4,870 of record JADCGN010000025.1, on the reverse strand, counting down.
GGCGGCGGCGGTCTGGCCCGGATTGGACGGCAGCAGCTGCGGTTGGTGGCTGTGCAGCTGCAGAATTTGGGCGGGGCCGCCTACGGTGGGGATGTTCACACGCAGCACTGTACCAGCCAGGGTAGCGGGGCTCAAGGCCGGGGGTGGGGAGAGTGTAGCCGCGAGGTTGGCGGGACGAGACGCGGCCGGCGTGGGCAGAGGCTCCACCACTTCCAATTGGGCCTGTTGACCGCTGGCCAACAACACGGGTTGCAGGCCGGGGGGTGTTTGCGGCGCGGCGGGGAGCACCCGGGCCATTTGCACGCCGGACGGGGTATCGGCGGGGATCAGCAGCCGCAAGGCTTGCAGCAAGGGGCTGGGCGTGGCGGCCGGTTGGGGGAGAGTGACGGTGCGGGTGAGGGTTGCCTGCGGTAAGGATTGACTTGGTAGGACGAAAGCCAACGTGGTGGTAGAAGTTTGCGGATTGGTGAGCTGCGTAACGTTTTCACGAATCAAACTTTGCATATCTGGAATAGTCATCGCGATGGGTGTGCGTAAAGGCAAGGAAAGATCGCTAGTCAGCTGGACGGGTATCGGTTGCGGCCGTGGTGGCGGCGGAATGGAAGACTCAAGGTTCGCAGGGATCGCTGGCTGCAGCACGCCTTGGGTGGGGGTTTGTAGGGTGAGAGTGAGCGGTTGGTTGGCCCAGGCGGTGGGCAACGGTTGCGGCAGTTGAAGCGGTAACGGCCCGGGGAGTGCGGTACTGGCCGGGTACACCACCAGCGGCGCCAGCAGCGGGCTGGGGTTGGTGAGTTGCAAGGTGGGAAGCGTGGGAGATGGCACGGCAGGTGGGGTGGCAGGTGGGGCACTCACCGCCGCGGTGGGCGGCTGCACCACCGCGCGCACCAGCACGGCGCTGGCGGTGGCAGGCGTGCCCAGCGGGGTGCTGACGTTGCCGGATGTGGCGGCGTTGGGCGGCAGCAGTTGCACCACGCTGCCCAGCGGCACCGGGCTGGCGCTGCGGGCCGTGAGCGTCTGCCCATCGGGCAGCTGCAAGGTCAGCTGCACACCGCCACCTTCGCGGGCGGGCAAGGGGGTGCTGCCCACCACCGTAGCGGCTACCGTGGGCGTTGCCGTGCCGGCCGCTGCGGGCGGCAAGGGGCGGAATTGCGCCGCGAGCGTCTCGGCCTCGGTGGGCGCCAAACTCAGGTTCAGCGGCGGCAACGCGCTGGGCAACGGCGCCGCCTGCAGGCGGGTGAGGGGGGTGAGAGCCATCACGGCAGCTTAGAAGGTTTTGCCGCGCGGGGCTACACCAGCGCCACGGTCTTCAGCTTGGCTTTGGGAGCAATTTCGGTTTGGGCCAGCACGGGCACGCTGGGCAGCGTGCGTTCCACCAGCAGGCGGGCAAACGGGCGGGTGGTGGGCGAGGTGAGCAGGATGGGGCTTAAGCCTGCATTAAACTGCTTGGTGAAGGTGTCGTTGGCGGCGCGCAGGAAGGCCTGGATTTTATCCGGCGCCATCGCCAGTTGGCGTTCGTGGCCGTCTTTGTCCACGCTCACGATTGCGTCGGTGAATTCCTTTTCCCAGGCGGGCGAGAGCGCCACGATGGGCAGCACGCCATCCAACCCCAGGTGTTGGTGGGTCAGCTGGCGGGCCAGGCGGGTGCGCACGTGCTCGGTTAGCAGGGTGAGGTTGCGCTGGCCGGGCACCACTTCGCTTAAGGCTTCCAAAATGGTGGGCAGGTCGCGGATGCTCACCCGTTCGCGCAGCAGATTTTGCAGCACCTTTTGCAGAATCGGCTTGCCGAGCTTGTCGGGGATCAGTTCGTCAATCAGCTTGCCGTGGGTGCCCTTGGCCTCATCGAGCAGTTTGTCCAGCTCGGTGCGGGTCAACAGGTCGGGCAGATTATCCTTCACCACTTCGGTTAGGTGCGTCACCACCACGTTGGCGTTATCCACCACCGTATAGCCGTTGAATTGCGCGGTTTCGCGCAGCGGCTCGGCAATCCATTTGGCGGGGAGGCCGAAGGTGGGCTCGGTGGTGTCGCGGCCATCCAGCGGCGGCAGGGTGCCGCCCGTTGGGTCCATCGCCAGCAGCTGGCCGGGCTCCAGCGTGCCGCCGCCAGCCTTGGTTTCCTTGATGTAGATGGCGTAGTCGCCGGGCTTCAGCTGCAGGTTATCCTGAATGCGCACCGAGGGAATGACGAAGCCCAGCTCGCGCGCCAACTGGCGGCGCGTGGCCTTGATTTGCTCGGTCAGGCGCCCGCCCTTGCTTTCATCCACCAGCCCCAGCAAGCCGTAACCCAGCTCCAGCCGCAACGTATCCACATGCAGCAGGCTGGCGATGGGTTGCTCGGGCGGGGTGGTGGGTTGGTCTTGGGCGGCGGCCTGGGCGGCCGCGGTCTGTTCGGCCAGCAGTTTTTTCAGCAGGCCCTGCTGGGTGGCCCAGGCGGCAAAGCCCAAGGCTCCGCCCAAAATCCAGAACGGGGTTTTGGGCATATCGGGCAACAGAGAAATAAAGAACAGCAAGCCCGCCGCCACGTACAGCGTACGGGGGCTGGCGCCCAGCTGCTTGAACAGGGCAGTGCCGGCCACGTCGTCGGTGCCGCTTTTGGCCACCAACATACCGGCAGCGATGGAAATGGTGAGCGCCGGAATGTAAGCCACCAGGCCATCGCCCACGGTCAGCAGCACATAGCGGCTGGCGGCTTCGCCCGCGCCCATGTCGTGCATCAGCACGCCCACCGTAATCCCCACCGCCACGTTGATGAAGGTGATGATGAGGCCGGCAATCGCATCGCCGCGCACGAATTTGCTGGCCCCGTCCATCGCCCCATAGAAGCCGGTTTCCTGCTCCAAATCCTTGCGGCGTTGGCGGGCTTCATCTTCCTTAATCAGCCCGGCGTTGAGATCGGCATCGATCGCCATCTGCTTGCCGGGCAGGCTATCCAAGGTAAAGCGGGCGGCCACTTCGGCGATCCGCCCCGAACCCTTGGTGATGACCATGAAGTTAACGATGATCAGGATGGTGAACAGCACCAGCCCCACCACAAAGTTACCGCCCATGATCACACTACCGAAGGCTTCGATGATGTGCCCGGCTGCGGCGCTGCCGGTGTGCCCGCTTTCTAAAATCAGGCGGGTACTGGCCACGTTCAGCGCCAGGCGGAAGGTGGTGGTGACCAACAGCAGCATCGGAAAGGCGGTAAACTCCAGCGCCCGGCGCACGAACAGCACGGTCAGTAACACCAGCAGCGAAATGGCGATGTTGGCGGCGATCAGAATATCCAACAAGAAACCCGGCAACGGCACGAAGAACAGCACAATCAGGGCAATCACGCCCAACGCCAGCAGCACGTCTTGCTGGCGCGCGTTGCGCAGGATGGCGGCGAAATCCATGCTCTTGTTGTTGCTCTCTCTGGCGCTACGGTACGGCGGGGTGAGATGCTTGCCTAGGGGTTGTGGAAAGTTGGGGCTTAAGGTTTAATCGGGCCATGCAAAATGTAGCACCGCGGACGTGGTTGGCTGGCTTGGGGTTCTTAGGGTTTGGCTTGCTGGCCAGTGGGTTTATGCTGGAATACGGCTTTGGGGTGCTGCCTTGCCCGATGTGCTGGTGGCAGCGCTACGCGCATGCGGCGATCGCCGGTTGCGCGGCGCTGGGCTATTGGGCCAACCGCCCCCGAATCGGGGCGGCGGGCGTGGTAGCGGCGGCAACGGCGGGCTTGGGCGTAGCGGCCTGGCAGGTGGCGGCGCAACAAGGCTGGTTGCCGTACCCGCCCAGTTGTGCGGGCGAAGACCAAGTGCTGGTGGCGGGGGCTGATTTGCTCAGCGCGATGGCCACCACCCACGTGATTCCGTGCGACTTGGAAACCTTCCGGCTGTTGGGCTTTAGCCTGGCGGCCTGGAACCTGCCAGCCATGCTGTTGGCGCTTGGCGGCGCGGGGGTTCTTCTGCTAAAGTCGCGCTAAATGAGCACCCCCCTGCAACTGACCTTTCCCGATAACAAACTGGTGGCCGAGCTGTGCGGGCGCCAGGATGCCAATCTGCAGCTGATTGAAGATACCTTGGGCGTGCAGCTGGTGGCGCGCGGCAACCAGCTGGCGATTTTCGGCCCGGCCGACCAAGGCCTGCAAGCCAAGCATGTGCTGGAAGACCTCTACGCGTTGCTGGAAGCCGGGCAGAGCCTTTCCCCGGCCCAGGTGGAGGCGGCGCTGCGGGTGGCGGGCGGGTTGCTGGATGTGAGCATGCGACCCGCCGATGTGCTGAACGGCAAGACCATCGCGACCCCGCTGCTGAAAGTGCAGCCGCGCAGCGTGGTGCAGGCCAAGTACATTGCCGCGTTGCAGAGTGCGCCCTTGGTGTTTGGGGTGGGCCCGGCGGGGACGGGCAAAACCTTCATGGCGGCGGCCCAGGCGGTGCAGCTTTTAACCAGCCGCCAGGTGAAGAAGATTGTCTTAACCCGTCCGGTGGTGGAAGCCGGCGAAAAGCTTGGCTTTCTGCCCGGCACGTTCGAAGAGAAAATCGACCCGTACCTGCGCCCCCTGTTCGATGCGTTGGATGACACCTTGGGGCGGGAAAAATGGCAGAAGTTGCGCGAGGGCGGGCAGATCGAAATTGCTCCCTTGGCCTACATGCGCGGCCGCACCATGAGTGACTGTGTGCTGTTGCTGGATGAAGCGCAGAACACCACGCCGAGCCAAATGAAGCTGTTCCTGACCCGCTTGGGCGAAGGCAGCCGGATGTTCGTGACGGGCGACCTCAGCCAAAGCGACTTGCCGCGCGGGGTACGCAACGGGTTGAAGGATGCGCTCGACACTTTGGAAGGCCTGCGCGGCATTGAGGTGGTGAAGTTTAAGGAAGGCGACGTGGTACGCCACCCGTTGGTGAGCACC
>JADCGN010000024.1 GCA_020249005.1 Alphaproteobacteria bacterium | reverse complement strand
GTTATGGGCGTCTAGCCATTCCAACGCCGCTTCCTTCACCCGTTCGCGCAGCCAGCCACCCACGCGGCTGCCGTTGCCGAACTGCGCGGGCAGGGTGGCCAAGCTAAGGGTGGGCAGCAGCGCCTGCACCGCGGCTCGGTCGGCGGGGCTGAGCGTGCGCAATTCGGGCGTGTGCGCCAAGCTGCCAATAAAGCTGGCGGGCAGGGGTTCCAGCATAAAGCGGTGGCTGGCAGGAGCCGCGGGTTGCGTGGCGCTGAGCTGCCCGTTGGTGCTGTTCAGCCACTGCGGGAAGGGGCCACAGAGGGCGAGAATAAGGTCGTCAATATCGAACTGGTGTTGAAACAGCTGCGGAATGGCGAGGGGGTCGGCCGGGTTGAACTGAGGCATGGGCGGTAGGCTAACGGGTGCGTAAGCGGTTCGCAAGTTTATCCTGGGGTTAACATTGCCTAATCGGGCGATTTTCTTTACAACAGAACACAGCAAAGGATCCCGCCATGTTGCCCAGCGCCATTTCCCGTCTTTCACAAAGCCCACGCCGTATGGCGCGGCCCGGCCGGGGGTGGTTGGGGCTGCCGCTGCCCCTCCTGATAGGTGCGGGCTTGGGCGCCCTGCTGGCGCTGTTGGCGGTGGCCGCGCTGCTGACCATGGGGGTAACCCCCACGGTGGCCCCGGTGGTGACGGAGTTGCCGCAAAGTTAAGGGCTGGTTGGCCGATGCGCCTTGGGATGCCACGATGTCTGCCAAATTGGTCCTGGTTGGTCCTGGGCATACTTTTGATGGGGGCCACGCTGGGGCAGGCTCAACCGGCGGCGCAAGCTATCCCGCCGTCGGCCGGGTTGGGTGAACAACCAGCAGATGAGGGGGGTTTTCCGGCGGATTGGCCCGTGCAGGATTTTCACTTTACCATGTTGGAACCCGCCGCTGGGCCAAGTCCGACTTTCAGCACACCCAAACCGGTTACCCCCGCTGGGGCTGGCTTGGCGGCGCAAACGTACCGGATTGACCAGCTTTCCCGCACCACCATTGCCCCCAGCGGGACGCTGCCGCTGGCCTTGCCGCCGGCGCTGGCGCGTTCGGCCACCACCAGCAGCTTCCAGCCGTTGCCGCAGGTGTTTCAGGCCTCGGCCGGTGGCGTCGCGGCCGATTTGGGGATTGTGGTGAACGAACAACCGGTGGCCGGTGCCGGCAGCGGGGTGGCGGGGCTGGCCGCCTTTGGGCCATTGGCGGCGGCGGTGCCGGAAGGGGTGTGGCTGCGCGCACCACAAGTCACGCAGGTGCGGCAATTGCGTTCCGCGATGGCGCAACCGCTGCGCAGCGCAGCATTGCGCGACGAATGGCGCACGGTGCTGTTGGCCGCCGCCGCCGCGCCGCAAACGGCGGAAGGTCAGCCGCACTGGTTGGCGCTGCGGGCGGAAATGTTGGAGCAATTGGGGCTCTATGAGGCGGCCTGGAGCCTGTGGCGCGAAGTGGGGCCGTTGCTGCGTGACCCGGCTTTGCCCACCGAACTGCGTCAGGGCTGGGCCCGCGCCAGCCTATTGGCCGGCCAGCACGAACGGGCCTGCAGCGTGGTGCGGGAACAGGCGGCGGCCGGAATGGTGAGCGAGTTTTGGCCCAGTGCGGCCGCGGTGTGCGCCGCGGTGGAATTGGTGGCCAATGGGGGTGACAGTGCCGACGGCGCGGCCTTGGGCTTGGCGATTCAGCTGCTGCCGGCCAGCGTGCTGAAGGCCGACCCGGCCCTGGTGGCGGCCCTGAGCACGGTGCGCGACAACCTGCCGCCGCGCCTGGGCAACTGGCCGGTAGGTAGCCTGGCGGGGGCCACCTTGGCGGCGGTGCCGGGGTTGGTGTCGGCCAGCCAAGTGGCGGGCTGGCCCGATGTGGCGTTGCGGCGGCTACAAGCCAGCGCCAATTTGCCGCTGGCGTTACGCACCGAAGCTGCGTTGCAGTTGGCCGGGCAAACCGGCAGCGCGGCCGATGCCGCCCAGTGGCTGGCCTTGGCCAGCAGCCCCACCTTGCCAGCAGCGCCTTTACGCCAATGGCCCGATGCCGTGCTGTTGGCCTGGGCTAAGGCGTTGGTGCAGGCTCAGGTGAATGACCCCAGCGCCACCCTGCCGCCGCAAGCCGCCGCGCTGGTGGTGCCCGCCGCGTTACGGTTGGGTGAATTGAACACCGCCCTGGCGTGGTGGGGGCCCTACCGCGCGCAAGAGGGGCTCGACCCCACCGCCTTGCGTGCCCGCTGGCAAACCTATTTGGCCTTGCAGTTGGCGCAGCAGCAGAATGTTTCGGCCACCGTGGCCGCCTGGAGCGTGGTGCGCGGCACCGACCCCACCGCCGGCCAACGGGTGTTGGCGGTGGTGGCGGGCTTGGGCCACCCGGTGGAGGCCAGCCACTGGCAAGCGGTGGCCAGCGAGCCGGGCGGGCAAGGTGATGCCTTGAATCTGGCCTGGCAAAATTTGGTGCAGGAAGCCGCCCAACAGCCCGACCGCGTGGCGGTGCTGGCGATGGTGAGCGAGGCGCTGCGGGGGCAAAATGCGGCGGCGGCCTCACCCGCGGTGCTGCAGGCGGCCTTGGCGGCGTTGCGCACGGTGGGCTTAAGCCAAACGGCCCAGCGCTTGGCGGCCGAAGCGCTGACCTTACCGCCCACCGGCGCGGCGCGGGTGCTGAAAATGGCCGAACCCTTGGCCGAGCCGCTGCCGCCTGCCACGGTGCTAACGGTGGCCTCTCCTTCGGCTCATCAGCCGGTGCCCGGCGGGCTGAAGGCGCCCCAAGCCCCCAGCGTGACGGCGCCCAAGCCCCCCTTGCTGCCCAAACCCAAAGTGTAGTGAGGGCGGTATGACGGCCCCCGCTCCCCGCCGTGCCCTGCAGTTGTGGTTGGAGCATTTGCAGGTCAGCCGCGGGCTGAGCGCCAACACGGTGGCCAGCTACGGCCGCGACGGGCGCGACTTCTTGGGCAATGCCGCCAGCCTGCCGACCGACCGTACCGCGGTGGAAGCCTGGTTAACCAGACGTCAAGACCAAAGCCCGCGCAGCAACGCCCGGCGCTTAAGCGCATTGCGGCAGTTTTATGCCTATGCCCGCCAGAAGGGCTGGGTTGAAGCCGATCCCACCGCCGACCTCGCCACCCCCAAGCAACCCCAGCCGCTCCCCAAAGCGCTGAGCGAAAGCCAAATGCAAGCCCTGCTGCAGGCCCCGCTGGGTGACAGCCACACCGAGGTGCGGCTGAGGCTGATCCTGACCTTGCTGTATGTGTGCGGGCTGCGGGTCTCGGAGCTGGCCAGCCTGACGCTGCACGATGTGCAGCAGGCCGAAGGGCCGTGGCTGCGGGTGACGGGCAAGGGCAGCAAAACCCGCGCCGTGCCGCTGGGCCCGGTGGTGCAGGAGGTGCTGCAGGCGTACCTTGCCCACGCGCGCAGCCGCCTGAAAGGCGCCAGCGGGCCGTGGTTGTTGCCGGGGCCCGGCGGCAAACGGCCGCTCACCCGGGTACGGCTGTTCCAGGTGGTGAAGGAGGCGGGGGCCCGGGTGGGGGTGGCCGTGGCGCCGCACCATCTGCGCCACACCTTTGCCACGCATTTGCTGAACCACCAGGCCGACCTCCGCGCCGTGCAGCTGATGCTGGGGCATGCCAGCCTCAACACCACGCAAATCTATACCCGCCTAACCACCCAGCGCCTGAAAGACACGCTGGAGACCCATCATCCGCTGGCCCAAACGGGGCGGCGGTTTGGCAAACGCGGCCGGGCGTGATAAAGCTTGCCGCCATGCAGCCGACGCCCCGTCATTACCTCGATTTTGAAAAGCCCGTGCTGGAACTGGCCGCCCGCGTGGCCGAGCTGAAGGCCAGCCTGGCCGAAGGCACCCCGGCGGCGGAAAAGCACTTGGCGCAGGAAATCGCGCGGTTGGAAATCCGCCAAGCGCGGGTCAACCGCTTGCTGTATCGCACCCTCACGCCTTACCAAAAGGTGCAGGTGGCGCGCCACCCGCAGCGGCCACAGGGGCCCGATTACATCGCCGCCCTGATGACCGATTTTGTGCCGCTGGAAGGCGACCGCCGCTTTGGCGCCGATGCCGCGCTGGTGGGCGGCATCGGGCGCTGGTGCGATGGCACCGCCTGCGTGGTGTTGGCGACCGATAAGGGCAAGGATACCGCTAGCCGGGTGGCGAAAAATTTCGGCATGCCGAAACCCGAAGGCTACCGCAAAGCCCAGCGCCTGATGCAACTGGCGGGGCGCTTGGGGCTGCCGGTGGTGACGCTGGTGGACACGCCGGGGGCCTACCCAGGGATCGACGCCGAAGAGCGCGGTCAGGCCGAAGCGATTGCCGGGTGCCTGGAGGTGCTGATGCAGTTGCCCACCCCGGTGGTGAGCATCATTACCGGGGAAGGCGGCAGCGGCGGGGCCTTGGCGCTGGCGGCGGCCGACCACGTGCAGTTGCTGGAACACAGCGTGTACAGCGTGATTTCACCCGAAGGCTGTGCGGCGATTTTATGGAAAGAGGCCACCAAGGAGACCATTCCCCAGGCGGCCGAAGCCTTGAAGCTGACGGCGCAGGATTTGCAGGCGCTCAAGCTGATCGACGGCATCATCCCCGAGCCGCCGGGTGGGGCGCATGCCAACCCCGGCCTGACGATCCGGCGGGTGGGGGAGGCGGTCACGGCGGCGCTGGCGGCCACCCGCGGGCCTGCGGCAGGGCTGGCCGCCGCCCGGCGCCAGCGCTTTTTGGCCTTGACTTAACCCCCTGATGCCGCCAAGGGCAAAGCTATGAACGAGAAACTCCACGATTTTGACTGGGAAAACGGCGATGATGCCTTCCCCGACCACACCCGCCCGTTGGTGGAAGACGGCCGCACCGAGGCGCGGATTGTGATGGTGCAATGGGCGGCGCAGGCGCTGCTGGTGGGTGAGCCGATGGCGCTTTCCGCCGAGATTTTTCAGAGCCAAACCAAGCGCCGCAAGGCCGATAAAAAGGTGTGGGCGCTGCTGGCCGAGGAACTGCCGCCACACGAACAACGCTATGCCAGCTTGGTGCAGGCGCACTTTCGGGAAAACTGGCCGTGGGAGCGCACCGATGTGGTATTGCGCGGCCTGCTGATGGCCGCCGCTGCTGAACTCACCGCTAACCCCAGCTTGGGCACTGGCGCGGTGGTGAACGAGTACATGAACATCGCCAAGGGCTTCTTGAGCGCGGAAGATGTGGCTTTTTGCCGCGCCACGCTGGAAAAACTGGTGACGGCGATTCGGCCGTAACGTTTCTCGGCCATTCCCCCAAAATACAAAAAAACCCTGCCGCACGGGCAGGGTTTTACGCAAAACAACGTGAAAAGCCGCCTGATTTAGCGGGGCGGATGGCGCCGCCACTTCAGATTATGGCCGCCTTTGGAACCGAGCCAACTGCCCGGCGGCAGCGTGGCGTAAAACGAGCCGACGCCACTGCGGAAGAAAAGCAGGCAGAGGGCAACGACCACACCGACCACCGCGAGCAAATTGAGTGCTTGAAGCATGGTTTCCTCCAATACCCGCACACATGGTTGCGGAAAAAAACGGTGCGGGTTGGTTTACCCCGCACCGTTTTAAAGGCTTTGTCAAGAATTTTAGGCCGCGTCGTACACGGTGGGGTTGACCCAGGGTGCCAGTGCACACTTCAGCGCTTGCGCAAAGCCTTCGTCGCGCTTGACCGCATCGTTGGTCAGAATCCCCACCACGCCCTTGGCGTAATCGTAGGGCAGCCCGGCGGCCAGCACATGGGGGCGCAGCTCGCCACCCGCCAGCATCGCCTGGCCCCACGCGCGGGGTAGGGGGGTACCGGCGGTGGGCACGGTCACTTCCCGCTCGCCGTCAGTCACGGCCACAAAGCCCATCATCACCCATTGGTTGTTCAGCTTCATCACGCCGCCTTCCAGCCCCACGCCCAAGTCGGCCCCGGCGGCCTTGGCAGCGCGGGCGCGGTTCAGCGCCCCTTGCATGGTTTGCTCAATCCCGATGGGTTGGTCGGGCACGCCGCTTTGCACGCTGGCGCCGTCAATTTGCGCTTCGGGCCAATAGGTCCGCACGCCGGCCATCACGGCCTTCACCTTGGCTTCATTGGTGCTGCCGACTTTGATTTGCTTCATGGTTGATCCTTTGCTTCGTTGCTTGTTTATAGAATATTTAGGCCTCCCCCAGCAATCCGGCTTGACGCGGCCTTAGGCGTTGATTTGCCAGAGCCCCGCGTTGTGGCCGAATTGCCCCACCCCATCGCCTCTGCTGCTTGTGTGGGCTTAGAAAATTACCCCCAAGCCTTGGCGGCGCCGCATGCCTTGGCGTAGCGTGAAAATATTCGTGGGGGCGCGCTCCAGCCCCCGCTCAAGAAGGAAAAGGGGACACGCATGTCACTCAACATCTCGTTGGCCAAGGAGGCCGTGCATCAGCCAAAAATCATGGTCATTGGCGTGGGCGGCGGCGGCGGCAACGCGGTGATGAACATGATCAAGGCCGGGCTGACTGGCGCCACTTTCGCGGTGGCGAACACCGATTTGCAAGCGCTGCAAGCGCATCCGGCCGAAGTGAAGATTCAGCTGGGCAAGACCCTGACCGAAGGCCTTGGCGCCGGAGCCAACCCGGAAATCGGGGCAGGCGCGGCCGAAGAAAGCTACGCCGAAATTTGCGACGCCATCCGCGGCAGCCACATGGTGTTCATCACCGCCGGGATGGGCGGGGGTACCGGCACCGGGGCGGCACCGGTGGTGGCCCGTGCCGCCAAAGAGCAGGGAATTCTCACTGTGGCGGTGGTGACCAAGCCGTTCGGCTTTGAAGGCGCGCGCCGCACCAAGCAGGGCGAGCAGGGCATCGCCGAGCTGCACGAGATGGCCGACACCGTGATTGTGATTCCCAACCAAAACCTGTTCCGCATCGCCACCGAGCGGACCACGCTGCAAGATGCCTTCAAGCTGGCCGACAACGTGCTCTACCAAGGCGTGCGCGGCGTGACGGATTTGATGCTGGTGCCCGGGATCATCAACCTCGACTTCAACGACGTGAAGACGGTGATGAGCGAAATGGGCCAGGCGATGATGGGCACCGGCGAAGCGCAAGGCGACCGCCGCGCGATTCTGGCGGCCGAGATGGCGATTTCCTCGCCGTTGCTGGATGGCATTTCGATGCAGGGTGCCAAGGGTGTGCTGATCAACATCACGGGCGGCGATGACCTGACCCTGTATGAAGTGGATGAGGCCGCCAACCGGATCCGCGAAGAGGTGGACCCTGAAGCCAACATTATCTTCGGTACCGCGTACGATCCTTCGGTGACAGGCAGCATCCGGGTTTCCGTGGTGGCCACGGGCCTGGGCGACAGCGCCAAGCGCAAGCTGCCGCAGATGGTGGATTTGGGCGCGCTGCGCAGCGTGAAGGCCGATGGCGCCAGCGTGCGTGAAGAAAGAGCCGCCCCGGTGGCCGATTTCAGCCGCGCCGCCGAAGCCAAACGGGCCCGTGAGGAAGACCAGGATGACGAATACTCCAACCTGGAAATTCCCGCTTTCCTGCGCCGCCAGGCCAACTAGCCAGGGGCAAAAATTGAGGGGCCGGTTGGCCCCTATTTTTCGGTTTATTGAATTATTATAACAATATTTTATTTAATTTCCTTAAATTCAATTTTCAACACTTCATAGGTCCGTTTGCCGCCGGGGGCCTGCACCACGGCTTCATCGCCTTCGGTCTTGCCGAGCAGCGCCCGCCCCAGCGGGCTGCTGGTGGAAAGGCGGCCTTCCTCCAGGTTGCCTTCCTCGGGGCCGACCAGGGCGTAGGTCTGTTCTTTGTCGGTGGCGGTGTCTACGAAGGTGACGGTAGCGCCCAGCACCGCCTTGTCGCCCTTCAGCTTCAAGGGGTCGATCAGCTCGGCGCGGGACAGCACGCTTTCCAGCTGGGCGATACGGGCCTCGTTGAAGCCTTGCTGCTCCTTGGCGGCGTGGTACTCGGCGTTTTCGGAAAGGTCGCCATGGCTGCGCGCTTCGTCAATCGCGGCGATGATGGCCGGACGCACGGTGTGCAGCAGGTGTTTCAGCTCGGCGCTGAGGCGCGCATGGCCGTAGGTGGTCATCGGGACGCGTTCCATCAAATCTTCCTCCCGTTACAAAAAAATTCGGCCCGGAATGGGCACAATTTTAACTAGGACATAAGTGATGAAAAATGTCAAAATATTCTCGATGGACACTTGCAAAAATCACGAGATTATTCGTACGATGTTTGGGTACTGTGTACAAACCTAATATTTTTGTGGCGCGAACCATGGGGGCCAACATGCGCGCAAACCGGAAACTGCTTCAACATGTCGCAGACTACCTCAGCTGGGCCGAAGAACTCGGCCTTTTGAGAGAGTTGAAAGACCTCTTGAAGGCCAAATCCAAGGAGGAAATTCTTGAGCGTTTTCGCCAAACTGAGGACGCCGTGACGTTGGCGGAGGAATTTGGTCGGGCCATCGGTTATGTTCAGGCGGACAACTCCATCCCGTTCGCCTATGGGTTTACCGATCCCCCCGACCTCTGCGGTCGCCGGGTGGCTTGCCGGCCGATGGCAGAGTAGGCGTCAACACTGTGCCACGCAACGAATTCCACCCGGGCTGCGGCCCGGGTGTTCTGTTTTGAGGCAGGCTGTGGTAGCGTTTGGCTGTGAAGTACCCACTCGCCATCCTCGAGCAAATCAAGCTGCGCGTGCCGCTGCTGGAAGAGGTGCGCAAGGTGGTGCCCAAGGTGCAGAAAAAGGGCAAGTATTGGTGGGCCAATTGCCCCTTTCATGGCGAGAAATCGCCCAGCTTTCATGTGCGGGAAGACCAAGGCAGCTACTATTGCTTCGGCTGCGGAGCGGGCGGCGATGTGCTGAAATTCGTGCAGGAAACCCAAGGCGGCAGCTTTGCCGAAACGGTGGAGCGCCTGGCCAAGCAGGCGGGAATTAAGCTGCCCGAGCGCGAAGCGCCCAACCCGGCCCGCCAGGCGCTGTGGGAGCAAGGCCAGCAGGCGCTGGCCCGGGCCAAGGTATTTTACCAGCGTAGCCTGGGTAGCACCGCCAAAGAGTATTTGCAAAAACGCCAGTTGAGCGAGGCCACGGTAGCCGAATTCGGCCTGGGTTACAGCCCGGAAAGCTACACCGCCACCCGCGAGGCCTTGCTGACCGAAGGCATCAAGCCCGATGTGCTGCGCGAGGTTGGCTTGGCGTTGGCCAGCGAGCAAGGGAAGGGCGATTATGACCGCTTCAGGGGCCGCCTGATGTTCCCGATTGAAAACCTGAAGGGCGAGGTGGTGGGCTTTGGTGGCCGGGTGCTGGGCAAGGGTGAACCAAAGTACCTGAACAGCCCGGAAACCCCGTGGTTCAATAAGGGCGGGCTGCTGTATAACCTGCACCGCGCCAAGCCGCACTTTAAAACCGGCATCCCGGTGCTGGTGGAAGGCTACATGGATGTGATTGCGCTCTGGCAGGCCGGCTTTAAAACCGCCGTGGCGCCGTTGGGCACCGCGGTGGGGACTGAGCAGCTGGCCTTGCTCTGGCAGCAGCACCCCAGCCCATTGGTCTGCCTGGATGGCGACGCCGCCGGGCGCACCGCCGCCACCCGCGCCGCGTTGCGCGCCCTGCCGGTGCTGGAACCGGGCAAAACCCTGCAGTTTGCCTTCCTGCCCGATGGTGAAGACCCCGACAGCCTGGTGCAAAAGGATGGGTTGGGCGCCTTCCGTACGCTGCTGGCCACCCCCAAACCGCTGGAACAGGTGCTGTGGGAGCACTTAAGCGGCGGCTTGGATTTGCAAACCGCCGATGGCCGCGCCGTCGCCGATACCAAATTGGCTGAGCTGCTGGCCGAGATGAAGCACCCCACCGTGAAGCAGGCCTACAAGGCCAGCCTGCGCGAGCGGATCTACCAGGCCGGACGGGGCGGAAATGGGGTCAAAAAGGCGGCAAAGTTGGGGG
>JADCGN010000023.1 GCA_020249005.1 Alphaproteobacteria bacterium | reverse complement strand
TGGGTGGGTTGGTTCGGCTTCAACGCGGGCTCGGCGTTGGCTGCCAACGCGCAAGCCGGAATGGCCATGCTCAACACCCAAATTGCGGCAGCTACGGCAGCCTTGGCGTGGATGGGTACGGAATGGCTGCAAAAGGGCAAGCCGAGCTTGGTCGGGATTTCTTGCGGCGCCGTGGCTGGCTTGGTGGCCATTACCCCGGCCGCTGGGTTTGTAGGCATCCCCGGCGCCCTGGCCATCGGCCTGGCAACCGGCCCGCTGTGCCTGGTGGGCTGCACCTACCTGAAGGAAGCTTTGGGATATGATGACAGCCTCGACGTGGTCGGCGTACACGGCATCGGCGGCTTGGTGGGTGCGTTGTTCACCGGCGTGTTTGCTATCGCTGCGGTGGGCGGTAAGAGCGGCTGGGTGGAAGGCAATGCCAACCAAGTGCTGCTGCAGCTCTATGGCGCCGCGGTGGTGATTGCCTACAGTGCCGTGGCCACCACGCTGATCATGCTGGTGACCAAATACACGGTAGGCCTCCGCGTCTCGCCCAAAGAGGAAGACACTGGGCTTGATCTTTCCACCCACGGTGAGAAGGTCGCCTAAGGCCCTGCTAAGGTTAGGGCCGCTGCCTCGGTACGCGGCCCTGGCCCTTACGTTTTACCCAATAACCAGACAACCGACAAAGGTTGCCACTTATGACACTTGCACCACGCCAAACCCTCCCGACAACCGCGCAAGGCCGGCAGGAAAATATTGATCAGCAAATTACCCAGCTGCCTGAAACACCGCGTTCGATGCGGCTGCTGCTGGAACGCATCAGCCATGATGTGGGCGACTACGCCCAACAGAACAAAAAGATTGTCAGCCAAACCAAGCTGCTCTCGCTCAACGCCAGCATTGAAGCCGCCCGTGCCGGTGCGGCGGGACGCGGTTTTGCGGTGGTGGCGCAAGAAGTGCAAAAACTCGCCAACAGCACCGCCAAGGCCGCCGATGAGTTCGCCAGTGTGGTGCTGAAGCGCATTACCCACAGCACCGGCATGGCTGGGGCCTTGGTGGAACAGATGGAAGGCATGCGGCTGCAGGATATCTGCCAAACCCTGGTGCAGCTGATCGTGCGCAACCTCTATGAACGCACCGCCGACGTGCGCTGGTGGGCGACCGACACCAGCGTGTGGGAATGCTTGCTCCATCCCACCGATGAAACCAAACGTGCCTTTGCCGACCAGCGCCTTTCCCAAATCAACCAGTTTTACAGCGTGTACGCCAACCTGGTGCTGACTGATCTTGACGGCCGCGTCATCGCCTCGGCCAACCCCAAATTGCGTGCGGCCCTGAATGGTACCAGCGTGGCCGAACAACCCTGGTTCACCATGGCGGCGGCCACCAAGAGCGGGACCGAGTATGTGGTTGGTGATGTCTTTACCTGCCAAACCCACGGCCAACGGGTGTTGGTTTATGCCACTGGCGTGCGGGAAAATGGCGCGGCGGAGGGTAAGCTGCTCGGCACCTTGGGGGTGTACTTTGATTGGGAAAACCAGGGCAATACCATCGTTACGCAAGAGCCTCCCTTTAACGACGCCGATAAGGCCCGTTCACGGGTGTTGCTGCTCGATGCCCAGCACCGCATCCTGGCCGACACCGAGGGTGCCCATACCACGGGGCAGCACTTCGTCCTCACCACCAACGGCCAAACCAAGGGCAGCTATTACGCCAACGGCAACCTCATCGCCTATGCCCGTACGCTCGGTTACCAAGAGTACGATGGCCTAGGCTGGTGGGCGGCGATCATCCAACAGGTGAACGATGACACCGAAACCCGCCGCAGCCTTGGGCTGACGTTGAATCCGTAGCTTGAAGGGCTGGCGCAAAGCCGCTAAGCTGGTGTCATGCCGCCCCGTCAGCCCCTTAAACTTGGGAAACCCCGCACTAAGGCACCCAAAGCGCCTGTCAGCAAAGTGGCTGAAGTGGCCGCGCAGTTGCTGGCTGAAACGGCGCCCGCCGAAGCCCGCAAGCCTAAGCTCCCCAACGGCTTTTCCCCCTACCCCGACCTCAGCATGGCCATCGCCATGCTCAGCAAACGCCAGCAGGCCCTGCTGAAAGATGGCGAACGCGCCAAGCTGCTGGGCCGCTGGCTAGAACAATTGCAAGCCATGCAAAAGGAAATGCAAAAGCTGCATAAGCTAGAGCAGCTGGCAGGGCGGTTAAGCGGTAAAAGTTAACCCGTCTCCTGCGCAAGAGATCCGCCCTCGGGCGGATCTCTTGCGCAGATGTTTAGCGCTTCGCCAAATTCGGCACATCCCGGCGCACGGGGCCGGTGTAAAGCTGGCGCGGGCGGCCGATCTTTTGGTCCGGTTCGCCAATCATTTCCATCCAGTGGGCAATCCAGCCCACCGTGCGGGAAAGCGCGAACAGGCAGGTAAACATCGGGGTCGGGATGCCGATCGCACGCAGAATGATCCCGCTGTAGAAATCCACGTTGGGGTAGAGTTTGCGCTCGATGAAGTACGGATCCGACAGCGCGGCGGCTTCCAGAGCAATTGCCACATCCAGCGCCGGGTCCTTCACGTTCAGCTCCTTCAGCACCGCGTGGCAGGTCTCGCGCATGATTTTTGCGCGCGGGTCGAAGTTCTTGTACACGCGGTGGCCAAAGCCCATCAGCTTGGTTTCGGAAAGCTTATCCTTCACCTTGGCGATGAAGGCGGGGACGTTTTTCTCGCTGCCGATTTCCTGCAGCATTTTCAACACCGCCTCGTTGGCGCCGCCATGCAGCGGGCCCCACAGAGTCGCCACCCCCGCCGCCACGCAGGCAAACGGGTTGGCGCCGCTGCTGCCCGCCAAACGCACCGTGCTGGTGCTGGCGTTCTGCTCGTGGTCGGCATGCAGGGTGAAGATCCGGTCCATCGCCTGCTCGATCACCGGGTTCACTTCGTAATCCTTGGTCGGTACCGCAAACATCATGCGTAGGAAGTTGCCCGCATAGCTTAGGTTGTTGTCGGGGTACATGAAGGGCTGGCCGACGCTGTACTTGTAGGCCATCGCGGTGAGCGTCGGCATCTTGGCAATCAACCGGTACGCCGTCACCTCGCGGTGACGCGGGTTATGGATATCCAGGCTGTCGTGGTAGAAGCTGGCCAAGGCACCCGTCACGCCGCACAGAATGCTCATCGGGTGCGCATCGGGGCGGAAGCCGTGGTAAAAGGTGGCCACCTGCTCATGCACCATGGTGTGGTCCATCACGGTGTTTTCAAACTTTTCCAGCTCGGTGCGGTTTGGGAGTTCGCCAAACAGCAGCAGATAACAGACTTCCAAGTAGCTGCAGTGTTCCGCCAGCTGCTCGATCGGGTAGCCGCGGTACATCAGCTCACCCTTATCGCCATCAATGTAGGTAATCCCGCTCTGGCAGGCGGCGGTGCTCATAAAGCCGGGGTCATACGTAAACACCCCTTGGTTTTTGTACAGCGCGCGCACATCGGCCACGGCGGGGCCCACCGTGCCCTTCAGCAGCGGCAGGGTGACGGTGAGGGTATCCCCTCCGCCACTCTGCACCGTTGCACCACCGGAACTATTGTTCCCGGCAGCTTTGCTGGAAGGCAACTTGACGACGTTGGCCATGGGGGGACGCTTTCTTCTCTGGCTTTTTGTTAACGGTACTCTATGGTGCGCCGCACAAGCGGTCAATCGCCAATTGTGGTGGCGCCTAAATATCAGCCCTGGCGTGACCCAAAGGGCACGTTGATCGGGCTGGTTGACAGCCCACTGCCCGCGCACTCATCTTAAGCTGAATTCCCTGACGCACTTTGGAGTTTTCCCATGCCTATTCCACCCCGTCGGCCCGCCCTGTGGCGTGAGATGCTCTATGGTTGCGGTTGCCTGTGTCTTGGCCTGGGGGCCTGGGCCCTCTCGGTTTTTGGCGGCGAATCCGCGCAAGCCCTCCCCGCCTATGCCGCAATCGGCCTGGGCTTTACGCTCTGGATTCGCGGCTTCCTCTCGCAATAATTCCAAGAATAAACCCCGCTGGTAGGGCGGGGTTTATTCTCTAGTAAAATAGTTAAACATATGTTCTCTAAATTTAATTCTTAGTCACACTTGATTTTTTTCAGAGTTTTACCAATTCCTCTCATTAGCCAATCGGGGCATTTGCCCCACCGGGGCAAATCTTTCAGGAGTTTTCCATGCGCACGTTAACTTTTGCGACTACTCTGGTAACGGCTATGGTCATGCACCATTCATTGGTTTTCACCATGGCCACAGTAAACTATCAAGCTTCGTCAACGGCACTTCAGGAAGCGAGACTACTTCTATATACTGATCGTAGTGCCTCATACTCGGCTTTTAAGCGAGCCAAAGTCAAAGAAAAAAATGGGCGTTGGTGGGAGAGCTTAAGTCTTGTACCAACACCATAACATTTGAATGTTTTTAGGCCCCTGCAACAGCGCGGGGGCTCTTTTTACTTATGCAGGTTCAATAAACACCGCCGTCCCCTGCACGGCCACCATCAACATAGTCTTACCGCTGCCGGAAATTTCGCCATAGTCGATATCAATCCCAATTACCGCATTGCAGCCCGCCGCTTCGGCTTGGTTGGAAATTTCCCGCAAGATCAGCTCCCGGGCATCCCCCAGGCTATCCTGAAAGGTGCCGCTGCGGCCCCCCACCACATCGCGCACTTTGGCGAAGAAATCGCGGAAAATGTTGGTCCCCATCACCGCTTCCGCCGCCACCAATGGGCCGTATTTGCGGATGCGGTAGCCTTCCACCGTGTTGGTCGTAATCAGCAGCATGGGGTAAGATTACCCCATTTCACGTAAAAAGGAGGCCCGCGGCCCCCCTTTTAAGCAGCAAATTGCTAAACTTGCTTGGCCTTGGCGGGCATGGGCGCCTCTTCCACCACGTCAAAGCCCAGGTCGGCCAGGAAATCCTCGGCGTAGCCGCCAAAGAACGGCAGCGGCCCCGCGCTGGCGGGCTCTTCAATCCGCGTCACTGTGGCGCCATCGGCCGCCATCGCCGGTTTAATCGGCAACTGCACCCCGGCCAACAGGGGAGAGCGTGAGGTCTGTTTCATGGCATTGTCTCCTATTACGAACAAGCGTAACGCGCCCCTATTGGCTCGTCAACGCGTCGGTTTCTGGGGGTGATATGGGGCGCGGCAGTGGTGTGCGCAAGGGGGGCACCGGCATTTTCCCGGCGGTGGGCGCAATGGCCTGGGGGTAGGTGCCCATCAGCCGCACCCATTGGGTCGCCTGGGCCAAATGTTGCAGGGCCGCGGCCACGGCCGGGTGTTCCGGGTGGCCTTCAATTTCCACATAGAATTCCGCCAAGGCAAAGCGGCCTTCGGTGGTGTCGATGTAGCTTTCCAGCTTGGTGAGGTTCACTTCGGCGGCAGCAAAACCCGCCAAGGCTTGGTACAGCGCCCCGGCCTGATCCCGCACCCGAAACAGCAGACTGGTTTTACAAGCCATGGTGGCGGCAGGCAACCGGGGCTGGGGGGCAAACACTACAAAGCGGGTGGTGTTGTGGGCATGGTCGTTCAGCGGCTCTTGCAGCACCGCAAGGCCATACAGCTCGCCCGCCAGACGGCTGGCCACGGCAGCGGCGCTGCGGTCACCCCGAGCTGAAAGTTCTTTGGCGGCCAGCGCGGTATCGGCGGTGGGGATGGGCTCAAGCCCCAATGTTTTCAAGGTTTTTTGGCATTGCAATAAGGCCGGTAACTGGCTGTGGGCGGTTTTCAGCTCGGCCAGCGTGACGCCTGGCAAGGCCAGCAAACAATGCCGCACCGGTAGGTAGTGTTCGGCAACAATTTTTAGTGTAGTGGCCGGCAACAGCGGGTGAATATCCGCCACGCGCCCCATGCTGCTGTTCTCTATGGGAAGCACGGCAGCCTCTGCCGCCCCAGCCTCAACCGCCGCCATGGCAGCGGCAAAGTTTGGGTAGAACAGAATCGTTGCGGCCGGTTCCAACTGCTGGGCAGCCACATGGGCATAAGACCCAGGATTTCCTTGAATGGCCAAGCGTTGCAGCGTCATTTAGGCGCTGGGTTTAGCATCACTTTTAGCAAAACGGAAGGTGTTTTTCCCGGCCTGTTTGGCTTCGTACATCGCGTTATCGGCCGCTTTCACCAAATCCAAAGCCTGGGTGCCGTTTTGCGGATAGAGCGCAATCCCGATGCTGGTGCCCACCTTGTCGGCCAACTTGCCGTTCAAGTCATACGGTTGGCGAATGACCTGCAGTACCTTTTCTGCCACCACTTGGGCATCGCGGGGTTCGCGGATGCTTAAAATCATGGTGAATTCATCTCCGCCTAAACGGGCCAGCGTATCCGACGTCCGGACACAGGTTTTCAGGCGCTCGGCCACCTGTTTCAGCAACAAGTCCCCGGCATCGTGCCCCAAATTGTCGTTCACGCCCTTAAAGCCGTCCAAATCCAAAAACACCACCGCCACCTTGCCTAAGGTGCGGTAGGCTTGCGCCAATGCCATATTCAGGCGGTCTTGAAACAGCTGACGGTTTGGCAGGCCGGTCAGCGCATCGGCATAGGCCAACTGGTTCTCGCGCTCTTCGGCCTGCTGCACTTGCTGTTTCAGGCGTACTTGTTCCGTAACATCCTGCACCCCAAAAATGTAGCCACCCACGCGTCCCTCAGCATCCTGCCATGGCCGCAAAAACCACTGCAACAACAGTTCTCGCCCGTTCACGGTACGGCGCTCTTCCTGCTGACCCAACAGTTGGCCGGCCGCCAACTGTTGCAGAATCACCCCTTTGTTGCCGGGGAAGGTTGGGCTTACCGCCCAATGGTCGGCGCCAATCAAGGTTTGCCCCGTCGGCAATCCCAAGGTTTCCGGCCATTTTTGTGCCACGTACAAATACCGCCATTGCGCATCCAACACCGCCACCGGGCGCACGCTCTGTTCCACCAACTGACGCAGCAGCAATTCGGTGTTTTGTAAGAAGTCGCCGCCGCGGTGCTGATGGCTGACGTCGCGTAGCACCACGGCTATATCCGGCCCATACGGCAACACCCACGCCAAAAACCATTGTTCCAGGCCAGGCAATTGAAATTCTCCCTGCCAGACCACGCCGTTGGCCGCGGCATTGTCCACCGCCTTACGCAGCTCTTCATTCCCCACCACATCTTGCAGCGCCCGGCCTTCCAGGGTTTGCAATGCGGGGTTGTGGCGGCGTGCCAACTGTAAGGCTTGGGCATTGTAACGTCGGATCCCATTCACGGGGTTCACCACCAGCCACAGCTCGGCCGTACGCGCAAACAATTCATCCAGTTTGGTGTTGAGCATATCCAGCGCACCCGCGCTGTTTTCAGCCTGCTCGCGGGCCTGCTTGAGGGCCGTTTCCAAGGCATAAATATGTTCGACATACGCGCGCATTTCTTCGCTGGGGGTGGTGCGGGCCCACAACCAGGTGGCCAACAAAGATAACAACGCAAACAGGCTGAACGGCCAATAAAAGAGCAACAGATACGCAACCAGCCCCAACGTTTGGGTGGCATCATCACGCCCCCACGGCGCTTGCCAATAGGCCGCAGAAACCGCTTGCATCGTTGGCGGCGGCGCCACCGTCAGCAACGCCCAAAACAGTACCACCCCGCCGATACAGGCGCCCAATCCAACTCCCCAGCGCATCCAGGTTGGCATGTGGTGTACTTGCTGATCCTTACATTACCGGGTGTGCGGTAGCCCGCTTGCTTTCTTCGCTCAAACCCTAGAAGATAACCCCTGTTCAATCAAGCCAAGGTTACCCCCTTTGATGCGCTTCTTCGCCCCAGTGTTGCCGTTTTTCGCCAAACTTGGCCTGCTGAGCCTGCTGCTGGCTGCGCCCGCCATCGCCCAACCGCAAGAGATGGGGACGGGCCCGTGGCATGCGTCGGCTGGAATTACCGAAGCCGAAACCGGCGTGGTGCGCCAGCGCCTGGTGGCCAGCCACGGCAGCGTAACCTCTGGGCAAACTGTTCAGCTGGCGTGGGAGTTCAGGTTGGCCCCCGAATGGCATATCTACTGGCAAAACGCGGGCGACAGCGGCCTGCCACCCGAACTACGCGACAGCGCCAAACAAGCCCTCTCCCTCACCTACCCGGTG
>JADCGN010000022.1 GCA_020249005.1 Alphaproteobacteria bacterium | reverse complement strand
GGTGGAAAAATCGGGCAGGGGCCAGCGGGGGGTAGGCTGACCAAAAAACCGCACCCCTTGCCGCTGGTTGGCGTGAAACGTGGCAAGGTGCTTGGCCGCGAGCCTTGGGACGGGTAGGGTGGCCGCAACAGTGTCAGAACAGTTGCTGTGGCAGACCACAAGGCTGTATCCTCGACCAACAACAAGGCGCCAACACGCAACAGCAAAGAACAGACCATGGTTGATAAAAATATGCGGATCCTGGTGATAGACGACGCCCTGACCATGCGGCGGATTGTCATTAACCTGCTCCGCCAACTGGGCTTTACCAACATGAACGAAGCCGATGATGGTACCACCGCCTGGGACAAGCTGCAGAGCGAAACCTTTGACCTGATCATTTCCGACTGGAACATGCCCAAGATGACGGGGATTGACCTGCTGCGCAAAGTGCGCGCCGACGGCAAGTACGCCCAAACCCCCTTTATTATGGTGACGGCTGAAGGCAAGCGGGAAAACGTGATTGCCGCCGTGCAGGCCGGGGTCAGTAATTACATTGTAAAGCCGTTCAACGCCGCAACTTTAAAAGAGAAATTGGTAAAAGTCATTGGCGATTTCTAACCCTTCTGCCAACGGAAACTCATGCAAATCGTTCTTAAGAAAGCTTAACCCATGACCACCAAACTTAGCCTGATGGAGCGGATTGCCCTGCTGGAGCAGAGCCAAAAGGGGGATATGATCCCGGCGACCGAAGTGTGGAAGCTGCTCGACAGCGTCAAGGAAATGTTCGGCGAGAAGGTGGATGGTGTGCACGGCCACAGCAGCGAACTGTACCGTGAGCTGGGTGAGCTGGCCAAGTTCATCAACGGCGCCAAGAAAGAGCTGCAAGAAGTGCGTGCCAGCAACATCGCCGATGAACATCTGCCCAACGCCACCAACCACCTGGATGCGATTGTGCAGATGACCGAGCAGGCCACCGGGCGGATTATGGACGAGTGCGACCAGATCACCAACTTCCACAACGATGCCAAAGAGCGCCTGTTGGCCGCCGATCCGGCGATCGACCCCAACACCCTGATGGGGGTGGATGACGCGCTGAACCAGGCCCAAACCAGTGTCACGCACATTTACGAAGCTTGCAACTTCCAAGACATCACCGTGCAGCGGGTGCAAAAGGTGGTGAAGGCGCTGCAGGAAATTGAACGCCAAGTGCTGCGCATGGTGGTGGTGTTTGGCCTGGTGGAAAACCAAAGCAAGTTGGATGAAGCCACCAAGCAAGAGCTGAGCGAAGACGCGGCCTTGCTGCAGGGGCCACAATTGGCCGGTCAGGGCTTGGAACAGGACGATATTGATGCCATTCTGGCCAAGTTGCTCTAGCCATACCCTGGCCGGGAGCGCCCGGAAATTTTTAAACAGGAAGCCATAGGTATGACGAATCAGATACGGGTGTTGGTGGTGGATGATAGCACCTTTATGCGTGGCGCCTTAGTGCGGATGATTGAAAAAGCCCCGCGCTTTAAAGTGATCGATGTGGCGGTGAACGGTGAAGAAGGCGTGAAGAAAGCGGCCGAGCTTAAGCCAGACGTCATCACTATGGACGTGGAAATGCCGGTGATGAACGGCATTGAAGCCTTAAAAGCCATCATGGCCACCAACAAAACGCCGGTGGTGATGGTCAGCACGCTGACCGAAGCGGGTGCGGCCACCACGCTGCAGGCGTTGGAACTTGGCGCGGTGGATTTCATTCCCAAGGCGCTGAACGACAAGGATAAGAATATTTTTAAGGGGGCGGAAGAAATCCACGCCAAACTGGCCGCCGCCGCCGGGGTAGCCAATGGCCGCGCCGAGAAAGTGGCGCAGCTGCCGCCCGTGAAGGTGGCGTTGCCCAACCCCAGCACCGTAACGCGGGTCAATGCCAAGATTGTGCTGATTGGCTCCTCGACCGGCGGCCCCAAGGCCCTGCAAACCCTGTTGGCGCAGTTTCCGCCCAGCTTGCCCGTGCCGGTGGTGATTGCCCAGCACATGCCGGCCGACTTTACCCTGGCACTGGCCAAGCGCCTGGATGAAGGCGCGCCGCCTACCGTGGTGGAAGCCAAACCCGGCGAGACGCTGTTGCCCGGCAAGATTTATGTGGCGCCCGGCGGCAAGCATCTGCGCCTGACCGCCACGGGCGTGACGATTGATGAAGACCGTGGCGAAAGCCCCTACAAGCCCAGCGTGGATGTGCTGGCCGAAAGCGCCCGCCAACTGTTCGGTAAACAGGTGTTGGGGATTATGCTGACCGGGATGGGAGCTGATGGGGCCAAGGAATTTAAACGCCTGCACGACTTGGGCGCTTACCTGATCGCCCAAGACCAAGCCAGCAGCGTGGTGTATGGTATGCCCAAAGCCGTATTGGAGCAGGGGGGCGCCAGCGAAGTGCTGCCGCTCGAGCGCATTGCCGCCCGCGTGCGCGCCTTGTTGGGTGTTTAAACCCTTACGTGCGGTGCCTGCCTGATGATTGTGGGAGCTGGGCCACGGCACCCGCTTGGTTGCTGCGCAAAGCCTAGGCAATGGGCTGACGAAGGGCCGATAACCAGTTAAGCTGGCAACAAAATAACCCAGCAAGGGGCAGCCCTGATGAGCGACATGGAGATGGCCGGCGACGAAATGCAGGAAATCCTGCAGGAGTTCTTTACCGAAGCCGATGAAAACCTCGACACCCTCGAGCAGGATTTGATTAAGCTGGAAGCCTTAAGCGCCGAAGGCGCCGGCGGTACCGACAAGGAAACGGTCGACCGGATTTTCCGCATGCTGCACACGCTGAAGGGCGGGGCAGGCTTTTTGGGTTTGGAAAAGATCGCCAAACTGGCCCACGCGGGGGAAAACCTGCTTGATGAAGTGCGCCACGGCAAGGTGGCGATCGATAAGCCCGTGATGGACGCCCTGCTACAGACCATCGACAGCCTGAAGCAGTTACTCAATTGCCAAAAGGCCGGTGATGATGACGCCGACATTGACACCACTGCCCTGCGGGCAGCCTTGGAAGCCTTGGCCAAGGGGGAAGCTGTGGCGGTTCCCGCGGCCAAACCGACGGCGCCAGCTGCTGCCGCCCCGGCCCCGGCGGCGGGCGCGCAAGTGAAGCAAGAATTGCTGGCTTCGGTATTGGCTGATGAGACGCTTGACCCGAGCCGTGACAAAGAGAAAGAGCAGGAAATCGCTCCGGCCACGGGTCCGCTGGTGAATCAGGAGTTGTTGGCCTCGGTGTTGGCCGATGACACGTTAGACCCCAGCCGCGACCAAGAGGCGGTGGCGCCCGCCGGCCCTCATGTCAATGCCGATTTGTTGGCAGCGGTGCTTTCCGATGCCACGCTCGATCCTTCACGCGACAAAGGCGAGGACGGCCCGGCATCCGCTTCTGCCACAGCGGCGCCTGCAGTTGCCGCACCGGCCCCAGTATTGAAGCAAGCCCCCGCCGCCGAGCAACGCAAGGGCGAGGACCGCCGTCAGGGGGGCGAAGACCGTCGCCAAGCACCGCGCCGCGGCGGTGATGAGGGCGGCAACGAAACCATTCGGGTGGAAACCGCCCGCTTAGATAAGGTGATGAATTTGGTTGGTGAGTTGGTGTTGGCCCGCAATACCCTCATGCGCCAGCTCAACCTGCCTGATACCCGCCGGACGCTGGAAAAGCTGGAGAACGCACCGATGATCTACGGCACGGTTGAGCAATTTTCCCGCGTGACGCAAGACTTGCAGATGAGCGTGCTTTCGACCCGCATGCAGCCGATTAAGAAGGTGTTCGACAAGATTCCCCGTCAGGTGCGTGAGCTGAAAACCCAGCTCGGCAAAGAAGTGAACCTGATGATTGAAGGGGAAATGACCGAGGTCGACAAATCGCTGGTGGAAGAACTTGCCGACCCGATGGTGCACATGATCCGCAATGCTTTGGATCACGGCCTGGAAGGCCCGGAGGAACGCACGGCCGCGGGCAAACACCCCGAAGGTACCTTGATGGTGCGCGCCTTCTATGAAGGCAACAACGTGGTGATTCAGGTGCAGGAAGATGGCCGCGGCATCGACCCGAACAAGATCCGCAAAGTGGCGGTGAAGAAAGGCGTGGTGACCGAAGCGGTGGCCAATGCCATGAGCGATGCCGAGGCGATTCGGCTGATTATGGCGCCGGGCTTTTCCACCGCCGAACAGATCACCGACGTTTCGGGGCGCGGGGTGGGGATGGACGTGGTCAACACCAAAATCGCCAACCTGCAAGGCAGCATCGAAATCCGCAGCGAGTTGGGGCTGGGCACCTGTTTTTCGATCTACATGCCGCTGACTTTGGCGATTGTGAACGCGCTGATTGTGGGCAGCAACGCCGAAGGTTTTGCGATTCCGATTGGTGACATCGCCGAGGTGATCAAATACCGTGGGGAAAGCCTGCACAAGGTGAACGAACAGGATATCATCGAGCTGCGTGGTGAACCCTTGCCGCTGTACTATTTGGCCAAGCTGACCAAGGAAGGCTACCTGCCCAGCAGCCGCCAAATCCGCGTCAGCAACGAGAGCTTTAACCTGCAGCCGAGCGAGAACATAAGCTTGGAAGACCTCGACCGCCTCAGCCGTGTTAACGTGCCAGCCGCCGCTGCTGTGGGCAAGCCCGACAGCGCCTTTGTGGTGGTGGTGCGCGATGGCAGCAGCGCCTTGGGGCTGGTGGTGGATGAACTGCTCGGCCAGGAAGAGGTGGTGGTGAAGCCCGTGACCCAGATGTTCGAGTACCACAAGGCGGTCAGTGGTGCGACCATTACCGGTGACGGCAAGGTGCACATGATTTTGGATGTGCCGTACATGCTGAAGGATCTCTCCGGCAGCGCCGCCCGCAAGTAGCGCGGTGGGCGGCACCGATGAACCTGCTTCCCGTCAGCCGCCAGGCCCGCCCCGATGGGCTGCCGCTGCTGCTGGTGGCGGTGAATTTGCTGTTGCTGAGTTTTTTTGTGTTGCTGAATGCTCTGTCGTCTCAGCCCACCAGCAAGCAAGAGCGCCATGCCAGCGACGTGTTGGCCCGCGTGCGGGAAGGCTACGATGTAAAAGCCCCGCGCCCACAGCAGGGTGGAGCGCTCCCAGAACTGCCCCGCACCGCCTGGGCCGAGGCGTTAACCTGGAATGTGCAAGGCGTGATGACCAATCGGCTGCAGTTTGAGGCCGAGGTACTGAGTACCGATGCCGACCGGGTGGTGCTGCGGTTGCCGATTGAAGCCGTGTTTGCCGAGACCCAGCTGCGCGACCCGGACCTGATTAAGGCGTTACAAATGGCATCGCAAGGGGCGCGCCTGCAGTGGCAGATCGCCGGCCGCGCGCCGGTGGTGGTGAGTCAGGGCGCGCAGCTTGCCGCCTTAACCACGGCGGTGGCGATGATGCCGGCAGCCCAGCCCGAATTGCGTGTCATCATCACGCCCGCACCGCAGACCGACCCGTCCGCCGCCGGTGGCTTGCAGGGGATGGCCACCCAGCATGGGGGCACGCTGGAAGGCCAGGCTGCGCCATGAGCACCAAGCGCCCCCTCCGTCCGCTGCCAATGAATACTTTGCAGGCGCCGCGGCAGAAAATTCCCGAGCAGGCTTGGATGTTGACGTTTGCCGACCTGACCAGCTTGTTGTTGTGCTTTTTTGTTTTGTTCTATGCCACGCTCACCATCAGCAAGCCGCATTGGCAAACCTTGGTGGGGGCCTTTGCCGCTACTTTCGCCCCGCGCACGGCGGTGGTGACCTTAACCCCCAGTGGCAAAGGCAATGCGCTGGCGGTGGTGGCCGTACGCCGGAACGTGCTTTATCTGGATACGCTGCTGCGTCAACGCCTAGAAAACGATGCCGTGTGGGCCAGCCTGGTGGGGGTGGAAGTACCCACCGAAAACCAATACCGCTACGTGCTGCCACCCGAGTTGACCGACCCCGCCAACCCCGCCACCCGGGCTGCCTGGGGCCGTTTGGGCGCGGTGCTGTTTAACTGGCGTACCCCCACCGCGGTGCGGGTGGTGGTGGCCGAAGGCGGCAATTGGGGCGAAGCCAGTGCCCGTGCGTGGGCGCTTGCGGAATTGGCACAGCAAGCCGGTGGCCGCGTGACAGCGGAAGTGGTGCGTGGCAACCTAAACCAAACACAATGGATTCTTTACGGCGCGGATTACTGATGTTGGCGGCCTATGCGCTGCCGGTGGCGGCGTGGGCGGCCGAGCCGGTGCCAGTAACCTTTCCCAATGGCCCCTTGGCGGTATGGCAAGCCAAACCGGCGGTGGTGGTGGCGGTGGGCACGGTGCCGCCGCAGCTGGGCCCGTTGCCCGCGGGTTGGCGGGTGTCGCTTAGCATCCAAGGGGCAGCGCAGGTGGTTGAACTGACCGGCGCCACGGCGGTGAAGCTACGCAAGCAGGGTACGGCTTGGCAGCTTGGCCCTGCCGGACAACCGCTGCTAACCGCCCATGCCTTGCTGCTGCGCGATACCTGGCAGCTGGGCGGTACGCCGCTGCGGCGGATGGCCATCACGGCCGCCGGTAGCCGTTGGCAGGTGGGGCTTACTTCGGCACCGCTGCGCCAAGCCCAAGCCCTGATGGGGGTGGCGCGGCGTTTGGGCGCGGCACCGCAGGTGGCCACGGCACCCGCGCCGGAGAAAATTGCCGGCTATGCCAGCATTGAACCTGCGGCGGGGCTGGCCCCCACGCCCAACCCGGCGGTGGCGATAGAAGCCTTGGTGGGCGACGTGCTCTGGCCCACCGGGTTACAGCCGTTTCAAGGAGCGCTGCAACCGTATGTGCCGGGCACGCGCGTACCGTTGCCGCAGGGAACACCAGCGGCAACAGTGCCTACTGTCGCGGTTTCCGAAACCGCTGCAACCAATGAGGTCAGTCTATCAACGGCAGCGGTTGCGGTCAGCCCGAGCTTGGTGGAAGCCAGCCCGAGTGCCACGCTGCCGCTGGAACGGGAACCGGCGGTGGTGGCCCGCAGTGAAGAGAAGGTAACGGCCGAGCTGGGCGTACTCATCCCGCCCCGCGGCCCCCATTACGGCCGTGAGTTGGCCGAAGCGTTGCAAGCGGTGGCCGAGGCCCCAGTGGGCAGCGTGGCTGCGCGGGAAGCGCGGCTGGCGCTGGCCGGTGTTTACTTGGCGTGGCAGCGCCCGGAAGAGGCCCAGGCCGTCTTAAGCACCTTGCCGCAACGGGCCGATGGGCTGCCTGCGGGTGCAGTGCCACGGTTGCTGATGGGGGTGGCAACCCTGGCGCGTGGGCAGGTGCCGCAAGAAGGGGTGTTCGACCAAACCGGCACGCTGGCCGCGCATGCCCAATTGTGGGCGGCAGTGGCCGCCAATGCCCGTGGTGCCCCGGCGGCCGCACTGGAACAATGGCCCAGCCAACGTGGTATTTTGCCCGAATACCCCGCATACATGCGGGCCTTGGCCCAAGCCGCCCAGGTGAATGCCCTGGTGATGACCGGCCAAAACCAGGCGGCGCTGAAGGCCTTGCAAGGGCTGGCCGCCGGGTATGGGCGGGAAGGGTTGCCGCCCGAATTACGGCGGCTGCGCGGCCTGGCCCGCTTGGGCACGCAGGCGGTGCAGGAAGGCCTGGAAGACTTGGCTGCCGCCGCCGAAAACCGTGCCGACCCGGCGGTGGCGGCCCAAGCCAAGCTGGAGTTTGTGCAAGCCCTGCACCGCCGTAAGGAGATTTCCGATGCCCAATTGCGGGGCTACTTGCGGGATTTGCAACAAGAATGGCGCGGCGATGAAACCGAGCGGCAAAGCCTGGCCGCGTTGGCCGACCTTTATGAAAAAGCCAACGAACCGAACAATGCCCTAAAAACGTGGCAGACGCTGCTGCAAAATTTTCCGCGCACACCCGAAATCAGCACCATCACCGGCCGGATGGCGCAAGCCTTTGTGGCAATCTTTGACCTCGAAGCCGACCAAACCTTCGACCCGCTCACCTACCTTGGCTTGTATTACGATTTCCGTGAATTGCTCCCCAATGATGAACGGGGCGACTTGGTGCAAGAACGCACGGCCGAAGCCTTGGTGAAGGCCAACCTGTTTGACCGCGCCGCACCGGTACTGGAACAGCAGTTGCAGTACCGCCCGCTGGAACCGGTGGCGCAAGGCCGGTTGACGCTGTTGCTGGCTCAGACCTACCGTCAACTGGGCCGCCCCGAAGAGGCGTACCAAGTGTTGGAAGCCCGCCGCGCCCTGGCCACCACCCAAACCCTCCGGCGCGGCTGGGCGCTAGAAAGCGCGCGCACCTTGGCGGTGCTCAACCGCCCGCAGGCCGCCGCCGAAGTGCTGCAACCGCTGCTGGCGGCCGACCAGCTGGAAGATAAGGAAGCCCAACAGCTCGCAGCCGAGGTGGCCTGGCAGGGGCAAGATTGGCCCGGCGCGATCACCGCCTTGAACCGTATCTTGGCCAAAGTTCCGGCCACCGAACTCATCAGCAACACCACCGCCCAATTGCAGACCTTTCAGTTGGCCTATGCGCTGGGGCAGACTGGGCAAGCGGAGGAATTGGCCAAGCTGAAGGCGCGCTATCAGCAAGCCTGGCCGCAGTTACCGCAACTGGCCGATGATATCAATGCCGTGGCTGCCAGCAGCGGCGCCACCGGTGTGCCACCGGAAGGCGGGCCGCTGCAGGCCCTCACCACGGCGCTGAGCAGTATTAACCGCCTCGATGACCAAGTGGCGCAAACCCGCCGGCAGTTAGACCGCCGTCGCGAAGACCGCGACGAGTACAAGCGCCGCATGCAATATATGGAACTGTTGCCGCCCCCGGCTCTGTAGCGCTAACCTAGGGCCGGCCTAGAGCGGTGGGTTAAAGCTCTGCACCAAGGTGCCGACCAGCAAGTGCCAGCCGTCAATCAGCACAAAGAAGATGAGTTTAAAGGGTAATGCGATCGTCGCGGGGGGCAGGGTAATCATCCCCATGCTGGTGAGGATACTGGCAATCGCGAGGTCAATCACCAAAAACGGCAGGAACAGCAGAAAGCCAATTTCAAATGCCCGCCGCAGTTCGGAGATCATGAAGGCCGGCACCAATGCTTGGAGCGGAATGCGCATTTGCGCGCCGCTGACATTCGGCCCCGGCAATACCACGGCTGCGCGTTGGTCGGCGGGCATCAGGCTTAAGAACAGTTCCAAATCTTCGCTGCGTACGTTGGCCACCATAAAGCGCGCAAACGGCTGGGTGGTGCGGGCGTAGGCCTGGGTTTCGTCGATCTGGTTGTTGAGGTAGGGCTGCACGCCCTGTTGGTAGGCCGCTTGAAAGGTGGGCGCCATGATGAACGCGGTAAGAAATAGCGCGAGCCCCACCATCACGCCGTTGGGCGGGCTGCTTTGCAGGCCGATCGCGTTACGCAGAAAGGAAAACACCACCACGATGCGGGTGAAGCTGGTCACCATCATCAGGATGCTGGGCGCCAGCGACAGCACGGTGATCAGCGCCACCAACTGGAATACGCGCTGGCTGCTCAGCACGTCGCTGCCGACATTGATATTGAGCGGCAAATCCTGCGCCCAGCCAAAGGCGGGCAAGGCCGCCGCCACCAGGCATAAACCAAAGGTCAACCAACGGGTCATCGGGTGGCTCCTTGCTTCGGCAACGGGGTTTGCGCCACCACTGTGCTGTGGTTGGGGCCAAGCACAATCAGGTAACGCGTGGGCTTGGTGCCGGTGGTATCGGCCACTTCCACCAAGCTGTGCTGGGCCGTGAGGCTCAGGCGTTGGCGCACCTGCAGCGTGGCGTGGGCCATCCCGCCGCCGCCAAAGCCTAAACGGGTGCCGTAGGTGCGCAAGAACCAACCCAAGCCCAAAATCAGCCCAAGCACCAACGCCAACATCGCCAGGGCGTAGAGAGAGGCGCCAACCGTCAACATCAGGGTTGCCCCCGGTAGGCGCCAGCAGCCTTCAGCTGGGAGCGCAGGCGGTTCAATTCACTGACGGCCGCATGGCGTTGGTTCTGTAACGTGGCCAACACTTGGTCTATCGTCGCCAGCAATGCCGTGGCCTCCGCGGTGCTGAGCCCGGTCGGGGAGAAGGCGGCCAGCTGTACCAGCGCCTGTTCAAATGCCGGGGTCTCGGGTTGGCCGAGCACATCGAGCAGGGGGGCAAGATCGGACCGCATCGGCTTAGGTTAGCGCGTCTCGTTGGCCTTGGCTTGGTTGGTGCGGTAGAGGTAGGCGAAAATCTCGGCCACCACCGCATAAACTTCCAGCGGGATTTCGGTGTCAATTTCCACCCGCTCCAGCACCTCCAGCAGGTCGGCATCCCGGTGCAGCGGAATGCCATGGGCCTGGGCCACCGCAATAATCTTTTCCGCCACCGCCCCGCTGCCTTTGGCGGTCAGCTTGGGCGCCGCCGCTTTTTCCTGATTGTATTGCAACGCGGCGGCCTTGGCCTTGGGGGGTAGGGGCTGGGTTGGCACGTTCATTGCATCCTCCTTGCCAACGGTGCGGGGTTTGGGCCGGCTCTCTCTCCTCACTCTCAGGCCCGCCCTGCACTGTTCTGGAATTTGATACTAAAGGAAGACGCAAGGGTCGACCATGACAGAGGCAATCAATCTTGGCGCGCTGCTGGGCAGTGGGTTTGGCCTGGGGGCTGGGCAGGTGGTAGCCGGAAACACGTCGGCCGGCGGCCTGTTTGGAGCCCTGTTGGCCACCGCAGAAGGTGACGCCACCAACTTGGAAGCCTTGGTTGCCAACCTGGGCGCCGCCCAATCTGCCGCGCAGCCTGACTTAAACGCGCTGCTGAACCCGAGCGCCCCGGTGCAGGCGGGTGAGCAGCCCGTGCTGGTGACCGGCGAAGCCACCTTGGTGCAGGTGCTGGTGACGCGGATCACCATGATGACCCAGCAGCTGACGGGGCCGGGCGGGTACCAGTTTGGGGCCAAGGGTGCCACCGGCGAATTGGCGACGGCCCTGACCAAGCTTGGCCTCGACCCTGCCGAGGCCGAAGCGCTGGCGACGAAAATCGACACCATGTTGGCCCTGTTGCAGCAACAGGCTGAGGTGAGCGCTGACCAATTGACTGGCGAGACCGGCACCAGCCTGGTGGCGGTGTTGTTGGCGAGCATGGTGAACCCCGCGCAAGCCCAAATCTTGCAGCTGCCGCAGGCGGAAACCACGGGTGTCACCGGCATCCAAACCTTCACACAAGTGCAGGTGGTGCAAACCAACGTAAAGGTTAACATTGCCAGTTGGCAGGCCATTCACGCACGGGCCGCGAACACCCCCAGCATCAGCCTGTTGCCGGCGGCGGAAGCCGCAACCCCAACGGCAACGCCGAACTTAGTCGCCGGCATGGGGAAGCTGCAAGTGTTGGCCGGTATCCAGGCCGCGCCGGCGGAAGCCGCGAACGCTACGGAAACCAATGTCGGCATCACGGTGGCTGTGGCCGCCTTGGCCAACCCCGTGAAGCAGCCCGAACCCGGGCCGACCAAGCGGGCTGCCGTACCCACCCCAACGGTGGAGGCGGCCACCGCCCCCAGTGCCTTGACGGGTACGGTGGTGTACCGTCTCACCGAACCAACCGCCGGGGCACCGGTGGTGCAAGCGGTGACGCCTGCCAACCCTGAAACGGCCAGCCTGCCCAAGCCGGGCGAGGGAACCGCAACGGCAACCGATGAAACACCGCCAACCCCGCCGTTGTTTACCGCGACACCGACGCAACCGCACCGTACCCTTGAACCTACCGAAACTCCCGCGACCAGCCTGGCGGCCAGCATGATGGAGCGATTGTACCAAGCCCAGCAAGCGCAGGTAGGCCAACAGGTGCAATTGGCGATTCAACCCTTGCTGAACAACGGTCAAGGCGGCGCAGTGCGGATGACCTTGAACCCGCCAGAGTTGGGCAAGCTGGAAGTGCACCTGAAGATTGAAAACGGCCAAGTGTACGGCACCATTGCCGCACAGGAGAGCGGGGTGGTGGAACACCTGGCGCGTGAGCTCCCTGCATTACGCCAAAGCTTGGTGGACGCGGGCCTGAAATTGGGCGACCAGGGCTTAAGCCTGATGTTGAGCAACCAACAGCAGCCCGACCAGCAAACCCCACAAAACCCGTTTGCCGCGCTGCCCGATGACCGCGGCCGCCGCCAATCCACACCTGACGAGCAGGGCTTTGGCACAATCTCTGCAGAACCACTGGCAACAGGCGTGATGCCCGGCCGTTGGGTGGCTCCCACCCAGCTGGTTGATGTGGCCGCCTAAGGAAAGCCCGCCGCGATGACGACCACCACCGCCACCAATACCAACACCGGCGCAAGCGCCAACGGGGCGATCACCGGCATTGCCGCCGGTCAGAATGCCGCGCTTAACAGTGTCAACTTCGACACCTTCTTGAAACTGTTGGTGGCGCAGTTGAGAAACCAAGATCCCCTCAACCCGTTGGATGGCACCCAGTTTACTGGCCAAATTGCCCAGTTTAGTAGCCTGGAACAGCAGATCAACAGCAACAATTACCTGAAGCAGCTGGTGGCCGAGCGTGACTTTGGCGAACAAAACCTGGCCAACAGTTACCTGGGCAAACAGGTGCTGGGCCCGGGCAACCTCTTTAGCCGCGAAGGCACGGCGACGCCCC
>JADCGN010000021.1 GCA_020249005.1 Alphaproteobacteria bacterium | reverse complement strand
GTTTGCATCCAATCGGCATAACGGTGTTGCTCTTGGCTGAGTGGTGCCAGTAACGTCAGAGCAGCCGTAATGGCTTGTTCCAAATGCCCCAGCGCGGTGTCATCAAACGTCCAATTTCGCCAGATTTGGGGGAGTGTCCCACCCACGCCTACCGTGGTCTGGCCAGGCTGGCTGGCAATCATCATCAGGGAAAAATGTTGCGTGGGCAGATTAACCCCGAGTTTAAGGGACACAATTTCTGCAAGATCGTCAGCGCGTTGGCAAAGTTGCCAAAGCAGGGTGGGGTTGAAGGGTTGATTCCGCAGCTGTGCCAGAGTGCTAGTAAGCTGTTGCCGCCGCTGCCCAGTCTGGCTGCCCGGCGCATGATAGGCCGGGCGTAGGTAAAAGGCCACCGGGCCCAGCGGACTTTGTACCACCAAGGGCAACCGCAAACTGCCACCCAGGCCAGTGGGTTGGAAGTTCCAGAATTTGGCAAAGGCAGGGTTAAGCGTAACTTCCCCAACAAAGCTGGTGGCATGGTCTTCATAACCACGCCCTGCCTCTACCGCTACAGGCTGGAGTAACACTGGAGTTACTAAGCCGCCAGCGGCCAGAACCACGGCATTGGCGGAGAGGGTTTGGGTAACCCCTGGCGTCGGGGTGATGGTAAGCCGTGGGTTGGAACCTAGGGCGGCATCGTTACAGGCCAAGGCTTCCCCACGTAGCAAGGTTACCTGTTGTTTAAGCGCTAAATGCTGCCATAGGTTACGCCGTCGATGGGGATAATAGATGGGGTAGCCCAGGTGCTGGCGAGCGAGGCCAAGCGCACCATAACGTTCCAGTAAGGTACGATGCGCTTGGGCAATATGGGCTGAGGTGGTGGAACTGAGGAGCGTGTAGGCTGCCGTTTGCCATGGTTGAAGAACGTCAGCTTCAAAGGGCCAGTGCTGCCATGCGGTGGCAGGCAGTTGAATCAGTCCATTGTGCCATAGCCGTGTGGTTCCTCCCAACCCTAATCCGCGTAAGGGCGCCACATTCGCCGGACGACCGCGTTCTTCCAGCGGTGGGGTGGCAGCAATCTGCGCTGTGGTTAACTCTACCATGATAACCTCGGCCCATGGTGCAATCGCTTGCGCCAAGGCACAGCCTCCCAACCCAGTGCCAACGATGATAACCTTTGGTTTTTTCATCTCTACCCCGCCCGCAAATACGTGGCCGCAGCCTGTTTGTTGAACACCTCCAGCAGCAGCGCCAGTGCGTTGCGTTGCGCGGCATTCAGCGGTTGGGTCAGGGCCTTTTCGGCCAAATCCCGTGCCACGGGGATGAGGTCTTTGTGCTTGGCCAGGTCGGCAAGGCGGGTGCGCAGTTGCCCGGCTTGCGCGGTGCCGAGCACTTCGCCGGGGCCGCGCAGTTCCAAATCCTGCTCGGCCAAAAAGAAACCATCCTCGCTGCTGCGCAACGCCGCCAAGCGTTGCTGCGCATAGCCACTGAGTGGCGGCGCGTAGACAAGCACGCAGCTGCTGGCCAGCCTGCCGCGCCCTACCCGCCCGCGCAATTGGTGCAATTGGGCCAGGCCGAAACGTTCGGCGTGTTCGATCACCATCACGGTGGCGTTGGGCACATCCACACCCACTTCCACCACCGTGGTCGCCACCAATAAACAAAGCTCGTTCGCCTTGAAGCGCGCCATGATGGCGGCCTTGTCGGCGGGCTTCAGCTTGCCGTGCAGCAGCCCGACCTTATTGGCGCCGTAGAGCTGCTGCAACCACTGCGCGCGGCTGGTGGCGTCGGAAAGGTCGGTCTCCTCGCTTTCTTCCACCAACGGGCACACCCAGTAGGCTTGCTGGCCTTTGGCAAAGACTGCCCTTAGCCGTTCGGCCAGTTCGGGCAGTTTTTCCTGCGGCATCGCTTGGGTGGCAATCGGCGTGCGGCCGGGGGGTTTTTCGCGCAGCGTGGAAACATCCATGTCGCCATAGGCGGTGAGCGCCAGGGTGCGCGGAATCGGGGTGGCGGTCATCACCAATACATCGGGCGGCAGCGGCTGGTTGGCCGAAAGGTTGGCGCGGGCCTTCACGCCAAAGCGGTGTTGCTCGTCGATGATCACCAACCCCAATTTATCGAACACCACGTCATCTTCCACCAAGGCGTGGGTGCCGATCAGCAGGTTGATGAAGCCGTCGCGCAGATGTTGCTTCAGGCGTTTTTTCTGGGCGGCGGTTTGGCTGCCCACCAGCAAGGCAATGGTGAGTCCCAGCGGTTGCAGCAGCGCCTGGGCATTGGCAAACAGTTGCTGCGCCAGGATTTCGGTGGGGGCCATCAGCGCCACCTGGTGGCCGTTTTCCATCACATGCAGCGCCGCCAGCAACGCCACCAGCGTTTTGCCGCTGCCTACATCGCCCTGCAGCAGGCGCAGCATGGGCCGGGGAGCTTGCAGGTCGGCAATAATCTCGGCCAGGGCGGTGGTTTGGTCGGCAGTCGGCGCATAGGGCAGCGCCTGCAACAGCTTCTGGCGCAGTGCCGTATGCCGCCCATGGGCCAAACCGCGCAACACCCGGGTTTGGGCGCGGGCGTGCTGGAGCGCCAGTTGCGTGGCATAGAGTTCATCCAGCGCCAGCCGTACCCTGGCGGGGTGGGTGGGGTCGAGGTCTTCAGGACAAGTGGGGTTGTGGGTGGCCGCCAACCCTTCGGCAAAGGTGGGAAGTTGGTATGGCTCGCGCACCGCTTTGGGCAGCCATTCGGGGAGGGGGTGTTCGGTCGCCACCGCCAAGGCCGCCTGCACCGCCCGTTGGTGCCACCCTTGCGCCAAGCCCGCCGTGCCGGGGTAGATTGGCCAGATCTTCGCCACGTTTTCCAGGCCGCGCGTGCCGCCCCACACATCGGGGTGCAGCATTTTTTTGCCCTTGGGGTCGGTTTCAATCTTGCCGCTGATGATCACGTCGCTACCCACCGGAAAGGCGCGCTCCAGCCAACTTTGCGGATTGAAAAAGAGTGCGCGCAGCGTACCGGTGCTGTCGGCC
>JADCGN010000020.1 GCA_020249005.1 Alphaproteobacteria bacterium | reverse complement strand
CCCCTTCAAAATCCATCGCCAGTTGGCGGATTTGCGGCAGTCGTTGCAAAATCAGGTGCTTGCCCAGGTGGCGTACATCCAAAAACACGCCGCCGTTCTTGCCATTGCCCTGGTTGATTTCGGTCATCATGCTGCGGCTCACCACGTCGCGGCTGGCGAGTTCCAACTTGTTCGGCGCATATTTTTG
The DNA here is from genome assembly GCA_020249005.1 of Alphaproteobacteria bacterium. GTDB lineage: Bacteria > Pseudomonadota > Alphaproteobacteria > UBA2136 > UBA6156 > JADCGN01. The sequence goes on along the minus strand of JADCGN010000020.1, from coordinate 4,755 downwards.
CATGAAGCGTTGGCCATCGGCGCCAATCAGGTAGGCGCCTTCGCCGCGCACGCCCTCGGAAATTAGAATCCCGCTGCGCAGCAATCCGGTGGGGTGGAATTGCACGAACTCCAAATCGGCCGCTGGGGCGCCGGCGCGCATGGCGTGGGCAATGCCGTCGCCGGTGTTGGTCATGGCGTTGGTGTTGGCCGCGAACATGCGGCCATAGCCGCCGGTGGCCACGCATACGGCCTTGGCCGCCAAGTGCTGCAGCTTGCCGCTGCGGATATCCATCACCACCGCCCCGGTCGCGCGGCCCTGGTCTGCCGTGATTTCCATCAGGAAGTATTCATCATACACGTGCACGCCATACTTGATGGCCTGCTCCCACAGCGTGTGCAGCATGGCGTGGCCGGTTCTGTCGGCCGCGTAGGCGGTGCGGGGGAAGTTTTGGCCCCCAAAGGCACGCTGGGCGATGGTGCCATCCTCTTCGCGTGAGAACGGGCAGCCCATCTTGTCTAAATCTAGCACCGCTTGCGGGGCTTCGCTGCACATCATATCAATGCTGTCTTGGTCGCCCACGAAGTCGGCGCCCTTGACCGTATCGTAAGCGTGGTGGCGCCAGTCATCCTTGGGGTTGATGGCGGCGTTCACGCCCCCTTGGGCGGCGCAACTGTGGCTGCGCAGCGGGTGGATTTTGCTCACCACCGCGGTGTTCAGCCCGGCGGTGACGCCTTCAAACGCGGCGCGAAGGCCAGCCAGCCCGGCCCCAATGATGACAATATCGTGTTTGCTTTGAACCTGCTGCGCCATAAAAATTACCTTAAAATTGTTAGGCGTATTGAAGCGACACTTTGGCCCGTTAGGCAAGAGTATGGCCCATAAAATCTGCCCGGTGGGGCGGCATGGTCACACCAAAGACCGCACCAAAAGAAAAAGCCGGGCTCGCGCCCGGCTTTCTTGATTGACGATGAGACGTTCAGAGTGTGTTCAGCCGTGAGCCAGTGCGGCCATGCCGGCCAGCACTTGCTGCGAGCGCGTCGGCGCCGTAGCCACCAGCCGGTCGAAGTCTTCATCCACATGAACTTCGTCATATTGCTCGCGCAGGCAGACGAGACGGGCTTCGAACTCGTTCAGGGCGTTCCAGTAGTTGTCGGTGCCCTTGGGGTGTTCCTGGTCGTCCCACCAGCTGAGCAGGGCCGCGACTTCCGCCTTGAATTCCGGCTGGCCGAGAAACAGGGTCGGATCTTCGCTCAGTTCGGCACGCTGACGTTCGGGCAGGCTTGCTCGCGTGGCGTGATCGCTCATCTTCTGCGCCATTTGCTCGGTGACGCTGCCATCACGAACGGCCTGGTAAAAGGCGCGCGCTTCACCCACGGTTGCGCCGGGACAATATCCACACATGGAGCTCTCCTTTGGAGCAGAGACGTGACCTGTTCAGGCTAACCAAGGGTATTTTTCGTGGGCGGTCACAACCCCACGAAATCAAGAAAATGTTCAGGATTTTTGGACGCTGAGCCACCTGAGCTTAATTGTCAAGCAGTGCGTAGCCCACCACGCGGCCCACCGGGGCCTGCTGCACCAGCACCAGCGTGGCGCCCTTAGGGGCGAGCGCGGTGGCCAGCGTGGCCTGCCCGGCGGCAATTTCCATGGGGGTGATGCTGCTGGCACGCAGCGCGTTGGGGCTGGCCATGGGGGTGACGCCAAACGCCCAGGCTTCCAGGTTCTTGCCCTTGGGCAGCGCCACGCTGAGGCCTTGCGGCGTGCGGACCATGGTTAGCTTGGCGGGGGTTGGCAGTTCGTTGGCTTTGCGTTGGGCTTCGGCCCAGTTCAACCACAGCGGCGGCGCCGCCACCACTGTGCCGTTAAAGATGGGCATCGGGGTAAACACTTCTCCGGCGCGGCGGCTGAGGGTGTTGGAATAATCGTATTGGCGCTGGGTGGCTTCGGCCAGGCCGTAGGGGTCTTTTTTCGGGCCACGGTCCCAGTAATCGACGTGCTGTTGCAGCAGCAGCAGGGTGGGGTTGGCGGCGGCTTCCTTGGCCAGTTGGCGTTCCACCGCCGGGCAATTCGGGCAAAACTTGCTGGTGAAGAGTTCCAGGATTTGGGTTTGCGCCGAGGCCACCGGCGCCACCCACAGCAGGCCCAGTAGCCACAGCTTACGCATGGCGTGTGGCCTTCATCGGGTTATCGGCGGCATTCCGTAGCAACGGGGCCACGGGGGTCAGCTTGGCCGTCAGCAGGGCCTGGGTGAGGGTATCGAGCAGGCTGTAGCGGACCTCGGAATAATCCTTCAGCTTGACCCACACCCGGATGATCAGCACCACCGCGCCATTAAAATCGAACTTATCAAAGCCAATCAGCGGCTCGGGCTTCTTCAGGGTTTTGGCGTGGGCCTGCAGCACGGGGGTGAGTACGTGCCGCACGTGCTCTAGCGAGGTGCCGATGGCCATCGGCAGCAGAAACTCAATCATCCGCACATCGTTGTAGGTATGGTTGACCAACACGTTTTCCCAAATCTTGGAGTTGGGCATGAACACGCGTTGGTTGGTGAGCGTGTTCACCTCCGTATTAAACAGCGTGATGCGCTTCACCGTGCCTTCGTCGCCATCCATGGTGATGTAGTCGCCCACCTTGAAGGGACGATTGACCACCAGCATGATGCCCGCCGCCACGTGGGAGAGCGTGTTGCGCAGCGCAAAGGCAATCGCCAAACCCACCGCGCCGAACACCGCCATGGTGGAAACCAGGGAAATGCCCATCAGGTTAAAGGCCCCCAGCACGCAGGCAAAAAACAGCGTGTAGCGGGCCATGCTGCCGATGAAGGCAGCGAAAGTTTCTTCAAATTTGGCGCGCACCAAGGCGCGCTGGGTGAGCGAAGCCACTTTATTGGAAAGCAGCCAGCCCAGCGTGAGCAAAATCAGGGCCAGCGCCACGGTAACGACCAACTCGGTGGTGCCGGTAATCGCTTGCTCGGCGGTATTGTCCAGAAAGCGCAAATCCACGCGTTCGCCGTTGGGCAGCACGATGCGGCCGAGGTCGGGCAAGTTCACCTGCGGCACCAGGCTGCTGACAAGGGTGGAGGGGGCCGACATACCATCGTTGGTGCCGGATCGACGGGGGAGCGTCAAGGTTTTCCCTTGCCAACGCCTTGCAAGGCTTGGGTGGGTTGGGCTTTTTGGCCACAGCTAGACGGGTGAAGTGCCACAGTGGCTTGCCCGCGCCCCGCCGGAGCGGGTACCAATAGGGCTAATGCGATTCATGACGGATTATTGCGCGCTTCAGGTTGATTTGTTCACCCCCTACCGGGCCAAACTTGCGCAGGGTTGGCAAGCCGATGCCGCCCAGGCCCGCGCAGTGGTGCGGTTGCAGGCATTGGCCAACGCCCTGTTGGGCAACACCACCCAGCCGCCCAAGGGGGTATGGCTGTACGGCCCGCCCGGACGCGGCAAAAGCGAACTGCTGCAGCTGTTTTTGGAACAGCTGCCTGCCGTGCCGTGGCGGCGCGTGCACTTCCATGCCTTTATGGAAGAGCTGCACCGCCGCATGAACGCTATGCCACCGCAGCCGGGCAAGGATTATGTGGCCCAGTTGGCGAGCGACCTCGCCGCCGAAGCCACCGTGCTGGGGTTTGATGAATTTTACCTGACCAATCTGCCCGATGCGATGCTGCTGGGGCGGCTGATGCAGCACCTGTTCGCCAAGGGCGTGGTGGTGGTGGCGAGCAGCAACTGGCCGCTGCCGGAGCTATTCCAGGGCGGGTTGAATCGTGACCGTTTTCTGCCGCTCTTGCGCCTGATGGAAAGCAAATTGGATGCGCTGAACCTGAGCGAGGGGCTGGATTACCGCCAACGCGCTGACAAACAAGCCTGGGGCCATTACCTGATGGTGCCGCCGTGCGAGAGCGCCGAAGCGCGCTTGGAAGGTTGGTGGTATGAGGTGAGCGAGGGGCCCACCGTGCCCGCGCCGCGTTGGCTGCAAGCCAAACGCGTGGGCGGCAGCGCGGTGTGGCTGACCTTTGCGCAGGCCTGCCAGCAAAGCCTGGGGCGTACCGAATACCGCGAGCTGGCTTCCACCTACCGCACCGTGTTGTTGGAAGGCGTCCCCGCCTTAACCGGTCTGGAAGCCGATGCCGCGTTGCGGTTGGCGACCTTGGTGGATATTTTGTACGACCAAAAACGCCGCTTGATTCTCAGTGCCGCGGTTGAACCGGCGGAGATTGTGAAGGATGGTGCGGCGGCCGAGGTGTTTCAGCGCACCGCCAGCCGCTTGAGTGAATTACAATTCTAATCGATTACTGGTCGGATTTGAGTGGCTTGAATAAGTCGAATACCAGCGTTGCGCTGGTTAAGCCCATCAATTGTGACATATGAGGGAACTTTTCAGAAGCCGCTTGTGCCGCTTGTGCGTCTTCGGCGGAGCGCCAAACAATGCGTTGCGCAATGCGAGATGGATTCGTTGATGATTGAAACGTTTCGGCAAAAATTATAGCTTCTGGGTTGAATGCTTTTGCGTCTTCAATGATCCCTCGGGATGCAGCTAAACCATCTTCAACATGGGTAACCTCAAACACTACGATTTCCGTTACAGGTTCAGGGTTCGCTTGAGCGTGACTGATGTTGCCTAAGCCAGCCATCAATGCGATTGCCAACATGACTTTTTGCATCAAAAGGATTCTTCTGCTTTCCTGTACACTGACACAATTTTTCCATTTAAGAACCTATGTGTCAAAAATATTAGCAGATGCGGCGACCGACCCGTGCCTCGCCAGGGTTG
>JADCGN010000002.1 GCA_020249005.1 Alphaproteobacteria bacterium | reverse complement strand
TACCCCCGCCAGACCCACATAGGCCACAGGGGCGGTGGGTAAGCCTACGGCGCGCAACATATTTTCCAGCAACTGCACCTCGGCCACCCCACACGGCCCCGGTGCAGCCAGCACCACCGCCACACCGCCGCCTTCTCCTGCCTGCCACACCCGCCAGGCCGTTACGGGTTCGGTGGGCACGGGCGGATGGGCAGGCGCCGCTGCCGGCGGCAACGGCTTCGGTTGCACGGGTTCCGGCACCGTCACCGGCAGCATTGGGCGGCCTGCCTCCCGCCACGCGGCCGGCGTGGTTTGCAGCTCAAACGCCACGCCGGCCAGTACCAAGTCGGCCAAGAGGCCGTAGGACACCGCTGGATGGGCGGCAGGGAGGGCAGCGGAAGTCACACGCATCACGGCTCAAAGTTACGGAAAGGGCGCCATGAACGCCAGCAAAAAGGGGCCCCAACGGCCCCTCGGTAAGGTTGGACGTGCCTTAAGCTTGGGCAGCGGCCTCGGGGGCGGCTTCGGCGGCCAGCGCGCTGGCGGCGTTGGCAGCGTCACCGGCGTTGGCCACCAAGCCCAGCTTACGGGCCTTTTCGGCAATCCGGGCGGCTTTGCCGGTGCGGCCACGCAGGTAATACAGCTTGGCGCGGCGCACGTCACCACGGCGCACCACGGTGATGCTGTCCAGCGTCGGGCTCAGCAGCGGGAACACCCGCTCAACCCCCTCGCCAAAGGAAATTTTGCGCAGGGTAAAGCTGCTGCCCGCCCCTTTGCTGTGCTTGGCAATGCACACGCCCTCAAACGCCTGCAGACGGAACTTGTCGCCTTCGGCGATCTTCACCTGCACGCGCAGGGTGTCGCCCACCGCAAAGGCGGGGACGCCGTTGGGCTTGGCGGCCGCGGCGGTGGCGGCGTCCAGTTTCGCAATAATTGGGTGCGGCATGGCCGTAACTTTCCTCTTACAATGGGGTGCCTTTACCGTGGGCGGCGGGTGGCGTCAAGCCTCATCCGGGCTGCCGGCGCTGTTTTTCCGCTTTTCCCATCCGGCAATCACCAGCCAATCGGCCGCCCGGGTCAAGGCCACATACAAAGCCCGTAAGCTGTCGGCCGCCGCGGCCGCCGCGGTTTCAGCCAGCAGCGCATCTTCCAGCGCACTCACGCCCTCGCCCTGCTTAAACAACACCAAATCCCTGCCCCACAATAATTTTTCACGCCCGAGGTTCACCAAGTCCTCGCCCGTATCGGGCAGGATCACCAGCGGTGCCTCCAACCCCTTGGCGGTGTGCAAGGTCAGCACCCGCACGCCGGGTTGGGTCACCACCGGCAACTCCTCGGTTTCCAAGCGCTGCACCAGGGTGCCCAGCGCCCCCCAGGCCGGGTCGGGCGCGGCGGCGGCGCCTTCGGCCCAACCCAAAAGCGGCGTAAATTGGGCCAAATCCAGCCCCCACCAGGCCACGGCGGCCTGCACCAGCACGGCAGGCGGGCACGGCTGTGGTAGGCTCGCCAGGAAGCGGCGCACGCCAGACGCGGCCGGCAACACCGCCAGCCAGGGGCCATCCCCCGCCTGCGCGGCCAGCGCCAGCAGCTGGGCGTCGTTCCAGCCTTCCAGCCCCTTCAGCACCTGGGCCAGTGCCAGATTATCCTGCACGGCATAGGCCACCCGCAACAATGCGGCCACATCCTGCACCATCGGGGGCGGTTCGCCGCGCGGGGCGGCCACCGGGATGCCCGCGCGCCGCAACAACCCGGCCACCAACCGGGCGGTGGCGTTGGTGCGGGCCACCACCAGCACGTCGGGCCAGGCCAACGGCTGGCCGGTGCTGGGCAACACCACCCCGGCCGCCTGCTGCGCCTGCAGCCACGCCACCACCTGCTGCAGGCAGCGCAGCTTAGGAGAAGGTTGCTGCGTCGCCACCCGTTCGGGCGCCAGCGGCCAGCGGTCGGCGGGGCCAACAACTTCCTGCGCAGCAGCAGCCCCCACCAACGGCCACAGCTCCACCCGGCTGGGGCGCTGGGCTTGCACGGTCTGATGGGTTGGCCAAGGTTCACTGGCCCCCTGCACGGCGGCGGCCAACATGGGCGCGGTAAACACCGCATTCACCACGTCCAGCACGCTCGCCCCGTTGCGGAAGGTGGTGGCCAGCGTCAACGGCCGGAAACCCTCGGCCGGGCTTAAGTCTGCCAAGGTGTCGCGCAGCGCGTAAAACTCGGCCGGCTGCGCCCCTTGAAAGCGGTACACGCTCTGCTTCACATCGCCCACCGCCAGCACCGTGCGCGGCGCGCTGCCCACTTCGCCCGCCAGCAGCTGGGTGGCCAGCCATTGCACAATCGCGCCTTGGGCGGCGTTGTTATCCTGCGCCTCATCCACCACCAAGTGCTTAAAGCGACGGTCGAGCCGGTGCCACAACCACGCGGCGGCGGCGGTTTGTTCGCTTTGCTGCAGCACGTGCTGCAGGCCGCGCAGCAGGTCGGCAAAATCCAGCACGCCGCGCTGCTGCTTTTCTTGCGCGTAGGCCGCTTGCACGGTGGCGGCCCAGGTCAGCAAGGCTTCCGTCAGCTGCAAACCCCGCCAGGCTTTGCGGGCTTTTTTAAGGCGGGAGGCGTGCCCGGCGGCCGTCGCCAAATCGGCCAGAAACGCCTCATCCAACCCCGCCGCCTCAGCTTTGGTCAACAACCGTTTGCGCGGTTCCAGCTTGGTGAGCAAGAACGCCAACCAATCAGCCTCGTTCCCCACCGCAAACCCACGTGCCGTCAGCCCCGCCGCCTGTGCGGGGGTGGGCTGCAACGGCGCAAACAGTTCGGCCGGCGGCGGCAGCGCCAGCTGCCGTTCCACCCGTTGCAGCAAGGTTTGAATCCCCGCCACGCCCTGCCCGGCCAGGCGCTCTTCCAGCCGCCACCAATTGGCCAGCATCAGCTGCGTCAGATCCTCCCACCCGTGCTCGCCCAATTCATCCAGCAGCGTGGCCAAATAGGGCGCCAAGGTGGTCGGCAATTCGCGCAACAACCGCTGCTGCACTTGCTGCAGCAGGCGGTTTTGCACCACCTCATCCAGCAAACCAAAGCCTTCCGGCAACCCAGCAGCAGCAGGCAAGGCCGCCAACAGATGCTGGGCAAACCCGTGCAGCGTGGTGATGAGCGGCGGCTGCTGCGCCAGCTGGGCCCGCACAGCCCCCAGGCGGGCTTGCGCCTGGGGCGGCGCGGCAATCCCCAGTTCGGCGGGGATGCGCACCTGCAAGGTGGCCTCATCGCACGCCGCCCAACTGGCCAGCAGTTTGGGTAAACGCTCAGCCATTTCCGCCGCCGCCGCACGGGTGAAGGTGAGCGCCAGAATTTCCCGCGGCTGCAGGCTTGGGTCGGCCAACAGCAGCGCCAGAATCCGCCGCGTCAGCACGGTGGTTTTCCCGGTGCCCGCGTGGGCGGCCACCCACACGCTTTGGGTGGGTTGGAAGGCCTGCCGCTGGGCGGCAGCGGCCTGGGCCAGCATGGCGGGGTCGGCGTGCGGCAGGCTCATGCGGCGGCACTTTCCTGGCCAGTTGGTTGCTGCGCCCAGGCGCTGCGACGGCACACGCCGGCCAAGGCACAATGGTCGCACGCCCCACTCGCCACTACGCCCGCACCCACGGCATCGGGCACCGCAGGCCACGCAGCGTGAGGCTGAAAGTACGCCCCCTGCACCGCCGCCAGCGTGGGCGCCACCAGGCTCAAGGTGGCGTCATCGGCGGGAATATTCACCACCGGCAGCGGCGTTTCGCCAAAGCCCTTGAGGTGCCAATAGGCCAACCCCGCCAGCGGTTCACCTTGTTGCTGCAGCAACCAGGCTTCCAGCGCCAACTGTGGCTTTTCACCGCGCTGCACGGCGGCCTTGCTGGGTGGTGCGCCGGTTTTGTAATCCAGCACCGTGGTGCCTGCCGCGGTGGTGGCCAAGGCATCGGCCTGCGCGGTTAAGGTTAAAGTATTTAAGCCGGAATTGTTTAAAATTAAACTTAAAGTGCTTTCCACCCGCCACTGTGCCCCGCTGGCCACCCACGCCGCCGCCACCGCCGGGGCCAGGTTGCGCATTTTGGGCCACCACAGGGCCCGTTCCAACGGGGTGCAATCGGCCAGGAACGTGGCCGCACTCGCCTTCAATCTCTCGGTCAGCGCGGCAACCCCCACCGCCGCGGGTTCAGAGTGCTGCTGCAGCGCAGCCGCCAACCAGCGGTGCAGCACCGTGCCGCGGGTACGACTGTCGGGAATGGGCACCAACGGCGGCAACGGCTGCAGTTTCAGCACCCGTTCGGCATAGGCGCGGTAGGGGCAGGCCAACACCGCTTCCAGCAGGCTGGGCGAGAGCCGATCCGGCGGCGCGGGGGGTGCAAACACGCCTAAACGGGCTGCTGGGGCGGGCCGCACCCAGCCCGCTGGGTGAAAGGCTTCCGCCACCGCGGGCACTGCCGCCGGCCACCAGCGTGACGGCAGCAGCGGGTTGCCGCCTTCATCGTGCGCACTGCGGCTGAGCAACACCGTGCCTACGCCTTGCCGCTGCAGCTGCTGCAGCAACGCCTGGGCATGGGCCGCTTGTTGCGTGGCATCGGGTAAGCCCAAGGCACGACGCTGCGCTTGGCTAAGGCCGCCGCTATCGGCCGCAGTGGGCCACACTCCTTCCACCAGGCTGGCCACCGCCAGCGCCTCCCACGGCTGTTGGGTGGCCACGTGGGCGGGCAGGATGTGCACGCGCGGATCGGGCTGCAGGGCGTCTTCGGCATGTCCGGCCAGGGCGGCCAACGCTTGCCGCAACCAGGCCAACGCCACGCTGCCAGGGTAGCGGAACGGCAACGCCCGCAGCGCTTCCAGTAGCTGCTGCAACGCAGGTGGTAACGCCAACAGCGGCAGTTGGTTCAGCCAGTAGTCTAAGGAAAGTTCTTTTTCATTTCCCGCCCAACGCGCGGCGGCCTGCAGCAGCTGTTGGCCCACGGCCGTTTCGCCCCAGCGCGTGCCGCCGGTGGTGGTGGCCCGCACGCCCAGCCGCACCCGCAGCTCGGTGGCCAGGCGGCCGGCCAGCGGGTCGCTCGCCACCACCGCCACGCGTTGGGCCCCTTGCTGTAACTGCGTGGCCACCCACAGCGTCAGCCGCTGCACCTCATCCCACGGCTGCGCCGCCACCAAGTTGGTGCACGGGCTCGGCTGCGCGCTGTGCACGGGCAAGAGTTGCGGCTGCAGCGCTTGGCACAGCGCCTCCAGCACCGGCGTGGCCGCTGGCGGCGCCCACCACAGCACGCTGGCCGGACGCTGCGCGGGAGCGGCGGCGGCAACCGCGTGCCACACCGCCCGCCGCCGCCCGGCGGGCAACAGCGTGGCGGCGGCAGGCTGCACTGCCTGCCACAGCTGCAGCAGCACCATGCCGTGGAAGCCCCAGGCTTCAGCCAGCTCGGGCGGCACACTGGCGGCCAAGGCCGCCGGGCTGATGCCATACTCGGCCAGCAAGTTGAGGCTTTGTAACAAGCCTTCGGTGCGCGGAATCAGCGCCTCGGGTTTAAGCGCCGGGTGGGCCTCGCGCAACAGCCGCAGCGCCTGCGCGCGCACCGGCCAGCTGTTGGCGAGGGGTGGCAACGGCAGGCCCAAGGCGGCCGCGAATACGTCGGGATCCTGCAGCGTCAAGATGTGCGGCAGCCGCCCTGGCCCCAACGGCTGCAAGGCCTGTTGCACCGCGCGGGCCGCGCCACGGTGTGGCACGATTATCCAGGTATTGGCCCACGGGGTGGGCCCGCTGGCCACCGGCCTGTGGGCCAGCAGCTGCGCCTGCAATTCCCCCCCCTGCATGGCGTTAACCGCCGCTTAACAAGTGTGTAGCGCGGGCCAGGCCTTCGTGGGTGCCCATCTCGCACCATGGCGCGTCATACACCCAGCCCTTCAGGCCATGCTCGGCGCGCATCGCTTCCCACACCAAGTTGAGGGAAAACTTGTCCAAACCAAAGGCGGCGATTTTTTCGGTTTCGGTGACATGCGCCCCGGCGTAAATGTGGCCGAAGCTGCTGCGCTCGCCATCGCGGTTCAGCGTCCCATCCTCTTCCAGCAAAAAATCGCCCTGCGGCTGAAAGGCTTGGGTGCGCGCGGTGCTCACCAAGGCCAACAAGGCTTGGGCGTGCGGCGGCTGGTGCACCCACGCCTGCAACAATGGTTGCAGCAATGGGGCCCGCGCCTCATCCCACACCGCATCGCTGTTCACCACCAGCAGCGGGCCTTCACCCAGCAACGGCAGCGCGTGTTTAATCCCGCCGCCCGTTTCCAGCAGCACGGGCTCGGGGCTGAACATCACATGCAGCGGGCCGAACCTTCCCTGGTGCTGCGCGGCGCTGACCTCGGCCTGCAACCGCGCACCGAAATGGTGGGTATTTACCACCGCGCGCTGCACGCCGCTGCGGGCCACCGCCTGCAGCGTACGGAAAATCATCGGCATGCCCTGCACCGGAATCAGCGGCTTGGGGCAACTTTCCGTCAGCGGGCGCAGGCGGGTACCTAAGCCCGCGGCCAGCACCATCGCGGTGGTGGGCAGGGCCTTGCTCATGCGGCGGTTTTCAGGCTGGCCAATTTCGCCAAGCCCGGCTCTTTATACGGCGCCATGAAGGCCCAGGCGGGGCCGAGGATCTCCCTGGCGTATGGGTCGTGCGCGCATTGTTCCGCCACCTCCCAGGTGCGCCGCAGATACGCCTGGGCTGGCCCAGGGCGGCCATCGCGTACCGCCAAGCGGGTGAGGCCGCCCAAAATCCGTACCATGTGGTGCCACGCCCCCACCGCCACGGCGCGGCGCAGGGTGGGTTCATCCAACCGCAAGGCCTCAACCAACAGCGCAATCACCGCCTCTTCGTCGGCATCGTAGCGGGCGGTGCGGATGTTGCGCACCAGCAGCCCCACATCCTGCGCCACGGGGGCCACCCGCGCATCTTGAATGTCGATCAGCGCATAGTTGGCCAGCGTGGGGTCGCTGCCCAAAATCATGCTGTTGGGGCTTTGGCAATCCCACTGCATCAGGCCGCGCGGGGTGCTATCCACCACGTCATAGAGCGGCATCAGCAGCTGCTGCCAACGGGCGTAATCTTCCAGCGTGCAGGCCTGGCCGGTGGCAAACGGCAGATACCAATTCACCAACCGCACGCCTTCCACCCACCAATCGGTGCGCGTATAGGCCCGGCCCCAGGCCGGCGGGGTGCTTTGCACCTGCCGCACCAAGGCCTGGGCCGCCACCGTAAACCAGGGCGTCTGGGCAATCGGTGCGCCATCGTCTGGCCCCTTCGCCCCCATGGCGTGCCACAGCGTACGGTCGCCAAAGTCATCGGTCAGCAAGTAACCTTCCGCCGCATCCTGGCCATAAATTTTCGCTGTCACCAAGCCAAGGCTGCGGTAGTAGTCGGCCACCTGCACGTACTCGGCCACCGTTTCAATCGGCGGGGGTGAATCCATCAGCATCCGCGTGGTGCCGTCGGCCAAGCGCACGCGGGCGTAGCTGCGGCCGCTCCAGTCACCGCTCTGGCTTTGCAGATTATAATCCCGCAGCCCCAAGCCATCCAAAAACACCCGCCGTTGGGCTTCGCTCTTGCCGCGCGTCAGCGGCTTGTCGGCGGTGATCCCTAAGCCCGGCAGCAAGCCAAAGCGCCGTTGCCAACTGGGCGAGCCCTGCAGCACGGCGGTACGCGGGCCGTCACCCTCGCCCTGCAGCGTCACCGTCAGCACGCCGGGGTTTTCAAGGCTATTGATGTGGTAGCCCAACAGGTCGCCACCATGCGGCCCTTGCGGTGCCAGCAGGTCGCCGCCCCGCTCGGCCCACTCGGCCAGCACCACGCCAAACTGGCGAAAGGCTTCCAGGCCCAACGGCACCAGCTCGGCGGGCGAGCCCAACCGGTAGCAATCCACATGCGCCACGTTGAAGCGTACAGTGCGGTAGGTTTGCAGCAGTGTGTAGGTGGGGCTGGTCACCGCCTCGTGCCACCCCAAACCCGCCAGAATCTGCTGCACCAAGGTGGTTTTGCCCGCGCCCATTGGGCCCTGCAGGCGCACCAAATCACCGGCGCATACCAAGGTGGCCAACGCTTGCCCCAACGCGGCGGTGGCGGCAGCATCGGGCAGTGCAATGGTGATGGTGGGATGGAGGTAAGCAGTCATGACATTAAACTTGCTGAAACCGCTGGCGAACGCAAGCCACTAGGTTGGCCACGATCACCGCCGCCCTAAAATCTCTCGTTTGCCCACGTGGTTGGGCGCCGAGATAATGCCCTCGCCCTCCATTTGGTCGATCAGGTCGGCGGCGCGGTTGTACCCAATCTTCAGCACCCGCTGCAGGTAGCTGGTGCTGGCCTTGTTCTCGCGCAGCACAATCTCCACCGCCTGTTTGTAGAGCCCCTCACCCTCTTCGCCGCCGTCATCGCCGTCGGCGTTGCTTTGCGCGGCCTTGGCTTCCTTGCTGCCCGGCACCACCGCCGCACCGGACTTGAACACGTCTTCTACATAGTTGGGGCGGCTTTGCGCCTTGCAGTGGTCGGCCACCGTGGTGCATTCGTCTTCACCCACAAAGGCGCCGTGCATGCGGGCCAGCGTGTTGCTGCCGTTCATCAGCAGCAGCATATCGCCTTTGCCCAGCAGCGCTTCGGCCCCCATGCTGTCGAGCACGGTGCGGCTATCAATCTTGCTCGCCACGCTGAAGCTCATGCGGGTGGGGATATTGGCCTTGATCAGGCCCGTCACCACATCCACGCTGGGGCGCTGCGTGGCCACCAACAAATGGATCCCGCTGGCCCGCGCCATTTGGGTCAGGCGCGCGATGGAAAACTCCACCGCCTTGCCCGCCACCATCATCAGGTCGGCCAGCTCGTCGATCACCACCACAATGTAGGGCAGCTTTTTAGTGGCGAGCGGTTGCTCTTCGTACTGCGGTTGGCCGGTGTTGAGGTCAAACCCCACCTGCACCAACTTGGTGGGGATTTTCCCCTCGGCTTCCAACTGGGCAAATTTTTCATTGAAGTTTTGGAGGTTCTTTACGCCCAGCTCGCTCATCAGGCGGTAGCGGCTTTCCATTTCCTTCACCACCCAATTCAGTGCGGCGGCGGCCTTGTTCGGGTCGGTCACCACCGGGGTGAGCAGGTGCGGAATGTCATTGTAGATGGAAAGCTCCAGCATTTTGGGGTCGATCAGCAGCAACCGCAGGTCTTCCGGGCCCATGCGGTAGAGCAGGGAAAGGATGAACGCATTGATCGCCACACTCTTCCCGCTGCCCGTGGTCCCGGCAATCAGCGCGTGGGGCATTTTGGAGATGTCGGCATACTGCGGATGGCCGGTGGTATCCACGCCCAGCGCCACCACCAAGCCGCCGCTGTGGTTTTCAAACTCGTCGGTGTCGAGCAGTTCGCGCAGCCCCAAGAACTGCCGCTGCAGGTTCGGCACCTCAATCCCCAGCACCGTCTTGCCGGGAATCGGCGCGATGCGGATGCTCATCGCGCTCATCGCGCGGGCCAAGTCTTCCTGTAAGTTCACAATTTGCGAGGTCTTCACCCCCGCAGCCGGTTCCAGTTCGTAGATCGTAATCACCGGCCCGGGGCGGATGTTGGTGACCGCGCCGATGATGCCGAAGTTCTTCAGTTCGGCTTCAATTCGCCGAGCGTTTTGCTGCAGCGCCTCGGCGCTTTCGGCTTGGGTTTTGGCCTTGGGTTCCTTCAGCAAATCGAGCGGCGGCAGCACATAATCACCGTTCATGATCAGCGGCAGCGCCTGCTGCTGTTCGCGCTTGCGCGGCACGGGCGCCTCTTCCACCGCCTGCACCATCGCCCGCGGGCGGGCCGGGATGGGGTGCGCCAACGGCAGTTCAAATTGCGCAGGCACGGTGGCCCACAGGCGGTTGGCCCAGCGCCACAGCACCGTGCCCATAATCATCGCCACTTTGCCGCACCAAATGCTGAAGGCCTTGATCTCGGCCAAGGTCCAGCCGGTAAACCACAGCAACGCCAGCACCATCGCGGCAAGCGCGAGCAGTACCCCGCCAATCTTGCCCAAAAACGGCAATACCACGCTGGCGGCCAGCTTACCCAGCAACCCGCCGTTGCCGAAGCCCTCGCCCACCGGCACCGGCCAGTTGGGCAATGGTTCAAAGGTGAAGAGCAAGAGGGAAAGCGACAGCAGCAGCAACGGAATCGTCATCACCTGCAGGCTGAAGCCGGGGCCGATTTTGTGGGTCAGCGCATTGTAGGCATGGAAGCCCAGCCAGAACACCCAACCAAACGCCCCCACCCCAAACAGCATGATCAACAAGTCGGCCAAATAGGCACCAGCACGGCCGCCGCTGTTCAACACCACCGCCGTAGCCGCAGCGTTGTTCATCGAAGGGTCGGTCGGGTGATAGGTCAACAGCGCCAAGGTCAGCCACACCGCCGCCACCGCCAGCAACACACCCCAGCCTTCCAGCAGGCGGTCGGTCAGGATTTCCACCGTACCACCGGAACGCCGCGGATTGCTGCGGGTGCTGGGGCGTTGGCGCGCGCGGGTAGACATGCCTTGTTTTCTACCCTTGTAGGCCCCAAAAAGCCACGCCCTGTGCATACTTTTACCGCATTTGCGGCAAAAAAATCACACCCCCTTGTCGCTGTCGCAATTCACCCGTAAAGAAACCCCCATGACCAGCCTCTCTTGCTTTAAAGCTTATGATATCCGCGGCAAACAGCCCGAAGAACTCAATCCCACCCTGGCCTACCACCTAGGCGCCGCCTTGGCCACGGTGCTGCCCAGCGCCAAAACGGCGATGTTGGGGATGGACAGCCGCGCCACCAGCCCGCAGCTGCTGGCCGCCTTTGCCGCCGGGTTGGCCGGTCAAAGCGTGGCCTGCCAATCTTTAGGCCTGTGCGGCACCGAAGAGGTGTACCACGCCGCCGGCAGCGGGGCCTGTGGTGTGGGGATTATGGTGACGGCCAGCCATAACCCGATTGAATATAACGGCTTTAAGGTGGCCAAGCACGGCGGTGAACCGTTGGATTTGGCGCAGGAATTCGCCGCTTGGCAGCAGGCCACGCTGGCGCGCCTGGCCGAGCCGGCGCCGGAGTCATTCCCGGCTGTGCCGACAGTTTCCTTACGGGCCGCGTATGTGAACCACCTGCTCGGCCTCATCAACCCAGCCAACATCCCCGCGCAAAAGATTGTCATCAACGCCGGCAACGGCGCCGCCGGCCCCACCGCCGATGCGATTTTGGCCCGGCTGCCGCAGCTTGACGTGGTGCGCGTGCACCATGAACCCGACGGCACCTTCCCCAACGGCATCCCCAACCCCTTGCTGGTAGAAAACCGTGCCAGCACCGCCAACGCCGTGAAGGCCGCCAACGCCAGCCTGGGTGTGGCGTGGGACGGCGACTTTGACCGCTGCTTTTTCTATGATGGCCAAGGCAATTTCATTAGCAGCTACTACATCGCCACCTTCATGGCCGAAGCCGTCTTGGCCCGTCACCCCGGCGCCCCGATCGTGCTCGACCCGCGCCTGTATTGGGCCACCCAAGCGGCTGTAGAAGGCGCGGGCGGCAGCGCGCATTTTGCGCGCGTTGGCCACGGCTTCATCAAGCCCAAGATGCGGGAACTGAACAGCCCATTCGCGGGGGAAATTTCCAGCCACTTCTACTTCCGCGAGTTCTTCACCTGCGACAGCGGCATGTTGCCGATGTTGCTGTTGTTGGAACTGCTGGGCAAACGCGGCCAAACCCTGGCCCAAGCGGTGGGTGAACTGCAACGCACCTTTCCTGCCGGGGAAGAACTGAACTTCCGCACCCCCACGCCCGCCAAGCAGTACCTGGCCGCGTTGGAACCCCAGCTGCTGGCCATGGCGCCCGCCCACGAACGCCTGGATGGCCTGAGCCTGACCCATCAGGCCGCCGGCTGGCGCGCCAACATCCGCGGCAGCTCGAACGAACCGCTGCTGCGCCTCAACGTGGAAGCCCGCAGCAGCGCCACCCTGCAGCAGGCCGAACACGCCCTGGTGGCCGCCATCCTGGCCGCCGGCGCCACGGCGGAAGGCGGGCATTAAACTGACCGCCAACTTAAAATAAACCATTGAAATGTCGTTTTAAGCTTACCGCCTGTCCGGTTTCGCTTGAAAGGCCTGAGCGGGGCGCTAAGATCCGAGCCAAGGCGTCAGGAAAGGGTTTTCCGCGATGCCAAAAGAATCAGAAAGGACCAAACCAATGGCTTTCAACCTGCCTGCCAATCGCGCCGCCAGCACGGGGTTTGCCGCGGCGCTGACCCACCACATGAACCAAACCTTCAGCTACATGGCCGCCGGCGTGGGCGTCAGCGGCATCGTGGCCTACCTGACCATGCAAAGCCCGGCGCTGCTGAACCTGGCCGTCCAAGGCGGGTTGGTGTGGTTCATGGTGCTGCTGGGGCTCGCCTTCTTCCTGCACAAGCTGATTTTCAGCCTCCAGCCCGCGGCCGGTCTCGCGGTGTTCGCGGGCTACAGCGCCTTCATGGGCTTTGTCTTCGCACCGCTGGTGGCGATGTACACCGGCGCCAGCGTGGCCAGCGCCTTTGCCGTGGCTGCCATCATGTTTGCCGGGACTGCCGCCTACGGGGCACTGACCAAGCGCAGCCTGTCGGGCTGGGGCACCTTCCTCTCGATGGGGGTATGGGGCCTGCTCGGCGCCGTGGTGGTGACCATGGTGATGGGCCTGTTCGGCATGCAAGTGGGCTTCATGCAAACCGCCATTAACCTGATTGCCGTGCCGCTGTTTGCCGCGATGACTGCCTGGCAGGTGAATGAAATGCGCGACACCTTCGCCGCCTACGGCCAAGATGAACTGATGCGCAGCCGCCTGGCCGTCCTGCAAGCGGTGGGGCTGTATGTGAACTTCATCAACATGTTCATCAGCCTGCTGCAATTGCTGGGCCAACAACGCCAGTAACAGGATGACGACAAAAACCGGCCACAGGCCGGTTTTTTATTTGGCCTGCGCCAACTCCTGCACAATCGCCCATTCCACAGGTGTCACTGGCTGCACGCTCAGCCGTTGATACTTGAGCAAGGCCATCTGCTGCAACCGTAGCTCGGCCTTCACCCTTGCCAAAGTAACGGGCGTGGCCAAGGGGTGCAGCGGGGCCACCCGCACGCCCACCCAGGGGTTGGTGCCGTCTTTGCTCAACTCATCGTCGGTCACGGTGGCGTCAGGCGTGGCGGTCTGAGTGATGCGCATCACCCCCACACAGGCCTTGCCCTCATTGCTATGGTAAAACAGCGCCTCGTCACCCTTTTGCATCGTCAACAAATGGTTCTTCGCCACGTGGTTGCGTACGCCATCCCAAAAGGTTTCGCCGTCATGCAGCAGCTGCTCCCAACTGTACTTGAAGGGCTCCGATTTCATCAACCAATAGGCGGGCATGCTAACGGCTCCCGCCCAGTTGCCGCCAGGTGGGGGCGGAGGGGATGGTTTGCAGCAAGCCCTCCCCCATTTTAGCCAAGGGCGGCGGCGGTGCGGCGGGCGAAACCGGCGCGCTGGGGCTGACCGGCACCAACGGCTGCAAGGTGGTGGGCGTCACCACCGTGGGGCTGACCGGGTTCGGCAGCAGCCGCTTGGCATTGGGTTTACGCACCGGGGCATCCTGCGGCAAGGGTTTGGTGCTGTCGTAAATCTGCGGCGGTTCGGTAAACACCCGGCCTCCCGCCGCCACGCAGCGCCGCGGGAAAGTGTAGATCAGGCCCGTACCGCCACGCAGGCAATCGGCAAAGGTGGTCATCTGGGCGCTTGCCAAGGTGGGTGGTTCGCTGGTTTCCAGCAGCAAGTTGTTGTTGGCCAACAGGCATTGGCGCGGGGTGGTTTCAATCACGCGCTGCCCCAACACCTTGCACTGCGCAAAGGTGTAAACCGGCAGCACATTGGCGCCAATGAGTTGGTCGCGCCGCACCCGTGCGGTGCCGAACAGCCAATATTCCAGCCCCCGGCCTGGGTCCTTGGCCAAGGGGCTGCTGGGCCCCAACCCCAGCTGGCCCATAAATACGCGGAACGGCACAAAGCGGCGGCCTTCCTTGGTTTGCAGCAGCACCAACAGGCCGTTGTAGCGTGGGTCGGGCTTGGGCAGTTGCGGCCAAATGGCATCCTCGGGCACCGGCTGTTGCTTCAGCGTGGCCAGCTTATTGAGAAACACCGTCAGCGCGGTTTGGCTCATCTGCCAGTAGGGGTTGTCGTTGTCTTGGCCCAAATCCACCGCGACCAAGGCCACTTGCATGTCTTCCCGATTGGCCATGATGTTCTCCAGCGTCGGCACCAGCAGGGCATCTTGCGGCAAGGGCACATCGGGGTTGGGCTGGTTGGCCAACGGCACGAAGGGGCGCGGCGCGCGCGGGGCATCTTCGGGCCAATCGGGGATAATGGTGGGTTCGGGCTGCGCCACGGCGGCACCGGCCGTCAGCAGCCAGGCGACGGCCATGGCCACGCCCCCAGCCACACGTAGGTTACGCCACCGAAAACTCATGTTCGCGCGGTCTCATCATCAGGTATTCCAACGCCTGCAACGGCGCCACATCACCATGCAGCACGCCGTCAATCGCGGCAATGATCGCCACCTCCACGCCCAAACTTTGCGCCTGCACCGTGGCAATTCGGGCGGCCAAAATCCCTTCCACCGTACCCAGCTGCAGCTTGGCCTCGGCCAACGGCGTCCCCTTGCCCAACAACTGGCCCAAGCGGTAATTGCGGGAAAGCTGGCTGGTGGCGGTCAGCAGCAAATCGCCCATCCCCGCCAAGCCGTACAGCGTTTGCGCTTGCCCGCCCAAGGCACGGGCCAGCTTGGCCATTTCCGCCAAGCCACGGGTCAGCAACGCCGCGCGCGCGTTATGGCCCAACTGCAACCCATCCAGCAACCCTGCGGCAATCGCCAGCACGTTCTTCAGCGCCCCACCCACCTGGGCGCCCACGATATCCCCGCCCTCGTACACACGGAACCACGGGGTATGGAAACTTTCCGCTACTGCGGCACGCCAGGGGGCATCCGCGCCCGCCACCAAGCAGGCGGTCAGCTGGCGCTGCATCAGCTCGGCCGCAAAGGTTGGGCCGGTCAGCACCACCAGCGGCGTGGCGGGCGCGGCTTCGGCCCACACGCGGCCCAACAGGGCACCATCCTCTTCCCGGAAGCCCTTGGCCGCCAACACCAAACCATGCGCAGCAGTTAAATGCGGCGCAACGCGGGTGGCAAACTCGGGGTTCACCTGGCTGGGCAGCGCCACCAGCACCGCGCGCGCCGCCGCCACCGTGGCGGCCAGTTCGGTGCTGGCGGCAATTGTGGGGTGCAAGGCGGCCGCGGGGTAACGCTTGCGGTTGCGGTGGTGCTGGTTGATGTCGGCCACCACCAACGGGTCACGGTCCCAAATCGTCACCGGGTTCCCGGCGTGCGCCAGGGTTTCGGCCAGCGCCGTCCCCCAGGCACCACCGCCCAACACGGCATAGGGGAGGGGTTCAGCAGAAGGCATGGTCATCAGGCATCAGCCTGCGGTTGAATGGTTTGCAATTCCCAGTTGGGGTCGGGGCTCCCCACCGCGCGGGCGAACACCCACACCGCCCGCACCGTTTGCGGCGCCGCCTTGCCCACCCGGTGCGTGGCGGTGAACAACACCTCCAGCACCGCCGTACGGCCATTCAGGCGCGCCCGCTGGAGACTGGCCTTGGGCTCGCTTTCCACCACAATCTTGGCGGGGTTTTCCGTCCACTCCGCCAGTACCTCTTGCTCGAACTGCGGGCCACACAGGTTAATGATCCCTTCCTGGTCACGCGCGTTGTAGCATTCGTAAAAATAGCCGTAGGCAGCGATTGCCCCGGCAATAAAATCGGCCCGGTCGAAGTTGGGGTCCAGCGCCTTGATTTGCTCCACCCCCTCCAGATGCGCCACATCGCGCGGGCCCAATGCGGCCTTGCGGCGCGGCGCAGCCTTGGCCTCAGCCGCGGCGGCCATATCTTCGTCGGTTTCAGCCTCCGTCAGGGGGGTTTCCTGGTAGGCTTCGCGTTGGGCTTTGCGGCGGCCGAACAGCTGGTCGAACTCGGCCTTGCGGGCCGCAGCGTCGCGGGTATCGGTCGGCAGTTTAAAGTTAAAGAAGCGACTGACCACCAAGGCCAACACCAACCCAATAATCACCAAATCCAACCACGGCACCATGCAGCTCTTTCTTCAGTGGGCTCACCTTAGCCAATCTGCCCGCTTGCGCCAAGGGGTTGGCTATTATACTGCTTACCACATGCCCGAACTTCCGGAAGTGGAAACCACCCGCCGCGCCCTGGCCCCGTATGTGGAAGGCCAACCGCTGACGGCGGTGGCGATTCATGCCCCCAAGCTGCGGCACCCCACGCCGCCGGCCAGCCAGTTGGTGGGCCGCACGGTGCTGGGCCTCACCCGCCGCGCCAAATATTTGCTGGCCGACCTGGATGACGGCCACACCCTGCTGCTGCATTTGGGGATGAGCGGGCGTTTTTCGGTGTTTCCCCATCAGGGCGGGTCCCACACCCCCACCACCTTAAACCGCTACCCGCACCCGCCCTTGGCCAAGCACGACCACGCCGTCTTCACCACGCCCTTGGCCGAGCTGCGCTTCAACGACCCACGCCGCTTTGGCCTGCTACTGCGCTTGCCCACTGCCGGATTGGCCCAGCACCCGTTGCTGGCCCATTTGGGCCCCGAGCCGCTGGAAGAAAGCTTCACCGGCCTCGTGCTGCACGAGGCCTTGCAGGGCAAGGTCACTGCCATCAAACCCACGCTCATGAACCCCGCCGTGGTGGTG
>JADCGN010000019.1 GCA_020249005.1 Alphaproteobacteria bacterium | reverse complement strand
GGTGAGGATTTCACTGACCGCATGCAACAACACGCCCAACCCCACCAACAATAAAAGCGAGAGGAGCAGAGCGCGCTGTTCGGATTTTTGCATGCGCAAGCTTGCCACGGGGCTGCCGGGCGTGCAACCTGAACGCATGCAAAAAAGCTGGTTGTGGTTGGGGTTAGCGTTGTTGGTCGAGTTGAGTCTGCTCAGCTTGGCGGATTGGCAATGGCGCCGCTACCAGCAGCGCCTCACCGAGCAAGCGGTGGCCGCGGCGCGGCCGCCCAACACCTTAACGGGAACTTACTTGCCGCTGACCGCGGCGCTCACCCAGCAGCCCAACCCCACCAACCCCGAGGAGAGCGGCTGGCGCGTACTGGCGTTGCTGCAAACCGCAGGCAGCCTGGTGGTGATCGACCGCGGCTATGCCGTGCCGCGCTGGCTCGCCGACGGCGTCCCCGATTTTACCGGGCTGGCACCGCCCACAGGCTTACAAACCGTGCAGGGCGTGTGGGTGCCGCTGCCCACGCGTAGGGGCTGGTTGCGCGGCCCCGATACCACCACCCACCCCCGCCTGCTGGCGTTTCTAAACCCGGCGATGTTGACCTCGGCCAGCGTGGCGCCGCAGCAGCTGGTGCTGACTAGCCCCGATACCGCCAACCCAGAACCGATGCCTAGCGCACCGCCCATGGCTAATCCGTTGCGGCATCTTTCTTACATGCTGCAATGGCTGCTGATGGCGGTGGTTTTTCCGCTGCTGTGCTGGGTGGTGTGGCGGCGGCGCGCCGCTTAGCGCGGATTAATCGGCCGTGGCGCTGTCGGCCCCGGCCAATTTGACGCGCTTACGCTGTCGCAGGGCCTTGAGAAAGCTCCGCAGCTTGAGCAAGCCGGAATACTCCAGCCCAACCAAAAACACCGCACCACCCAAGGCGCCCGCCGCCACCAACCAGGCAGCGCGGTAGAGCCACAGTGCTTCCCGTTGGTAGGGCAACAACCATTGCCACAGCACCAGCACCGCCCCGGTGGCCAGCACCAACAGCGCCATGGTGCGCAGCTCGCGCAGCAGGTGGCGGGTGTTGAGCGCCAACACGCCCTTGCGGCTGAGCCAGTACCATTGCAGCCCGGCGTTCACGTAGCCGCCGACCGCGGTCGCCACCGCAATGCCGATATGGGCGTAGGCCTCCAGCCCCAGTCGGAAGGCCACGAGCACAAAGATGATGTTGAGTGCCAGATTGACCCCCAACCCCGCGGCGCTGGCCTTCACCGGTGAGAGCGGGTCCTCGGCGGCAAAGAAGGCCGGGGCGGTGATTTTGGTGAGGATATACCCCGGCAACCCGGCCACGTAGCCCATCATCGCGTAGGCAATCATCTGCGCGGCAAACGGGGTCATCGCGCCGTGGCGCAGCAACACGTCCATCAGTGGCGCGGCCAGGCAAAAGAACAGCACCATGCTGCCGCAAGCAATCGCGAGGCAAGCCGAAAGCGCGGCGGTGAAGCTTTGCGTGGCATCGGCCTTGGCGCCCTTGCCCAGCAGCACCGCCAAGTGCGGCAGCAGCACGGTGGCCACCGCAATGCCGATCAAGGCCAACGGGGCCTGGTAGAAGCGGTTGGCGTTTTGCAGGTAGCTCACCGCGCCATCGGGCAGGTAGCTGGCCACTACGGTGTCGACAATCACCGCCAGCTGCAGCACGCCCACCCCCAGCAGGGCCGGGCCCAGCCGCAGCAGCAGTTTGTGCAAATCCTCGTGCTGCGGCAGCCAGCCGAAGGTGAGGCGCAGACCCAGGCGCCGGGCGCTCCAGGCCATGTAGGCCACCTGCAGTACGCCGCCCAAGGGCACCGCCCACGCGGCGGCTTCGGCCGGATGGGCGCCGCCCCACGGTAGCACGAAGAGCGCGCCGATGATGCTGAGGTTCAGCAGCGCCGGCACCATCGCATAGGCCGCAAACTTGCCCCAGGTGTTGCACAGCGCGCCCAAGAAACTGGCGATGGTAATGAGCCCCAGGTAGGGGAAGGTGATGCGCGCCAGCTCCACCGCATAGTTGAATTTTTCCGGTTGGTCGGCCCAGCCGCCGGCCAGGATCAGCATCAGCTGGGGCATGCACAGTATGCCCACCACCACCACGGCGCTCACAATCACGGTCAGCCAACTTAAGACCACGCTGGCAAAGTGCAGCGCTTCGGCCTCGCTGGCGGCCTTGTGGCGGGCCAGGATGGGAATGAAGGCCACGTTAAAGGCGCCTTCGGCAAACAACCGCCGCAGCAGGTTGGGGAGCATCAACGCCACAAAGAAGGCGTCGCTCGCCAACCCTGCGCCCAGCTTGTTGGCGATCAGCAGGTCGCGCGCGAAGCCTAAGCCCCGGGAGACGGACGTCCAGACCGAGACGATGAGAGAATTTTTGAGAATGGCCACCGCGAAAGGCTAACGCTGTTGGAGTAGCTTGAGAATATAATCTGCCCCATAAGGCGCCTCTTGGCGTGTTTTAAAATTACGCAAAATGAACATGTCGCCATTTCGCGCGGTAACCGCATGCGTGAGCCCACGTTTTTCCGCCTGCATCAACTGCTTGCCGAGCGGCTTGTCATCCAAGCCTTCCTCCACCTTCAGCCCGGCAGCCCGCAGCGCTTGCGCCGCGCCGGGTACGCCGTACGCCACGTACACCTCGGCGGGCGTAGCGCCGAAGCTGGCCCAGGGTTCCTGGCTCATCAACCACGTGGCGAGGCGGGAGAGGCCGATGGAAATCCCCACGCCGGGCAAGGCGCGTTCGGAGAGGCTTTCCGCCAGGTTTTCATAACGCCCGCCGCTGCAGATGGAGCCCAGTTCAGGGGCATCCTGTAGCGTGGTTTCCACCACCGTGCCGGTGTAATAATCCAGGCCGCGGGCGATGGTGTAGTCGGCCACTAATTGGCCTCCGCGCAAGTCCCCAATTAGTTCCTGAGCGCGTTCCAATACCTCGTTTACCTCACGCAGGCCATCATAAATGGTGGTGGTATTGCGCAGGGGCTGCTCACCTTTAAGTGCGGCCACCAGGGCGGCCGCGTCGGGCGTGAGGGAACCCAAGCGGGTTAAGATTTCGGAGCGAGAAAGCTTTTCCAGGTCATCGATGATTTTGATGGCCTGCTGGCGGTGTGCCACCGTGTTAATGCCATAGTCGGTAAGAATCGCATTCAACAGTTTACGGTTGTTCACCCGCATGGTGAAATTCAGATTGAGCGAGGCCAGCGCCGTAAAGGCGCAGGCCAAGATTTCGGCATCGGCGGCCAGCGGCAAGTTGCCGGCGCCGTCGGCGATGTAGTCGATATCGCACTGGTGGAATTGGCGGTAGCGGCCTTTTTGCGGGCGCTCGCCGCGCCACACAGGCTGGATTTGGTGGCGGCGGAACGGGAACACCAACTGCGCGTAGTGCTGGGCCACATAGCGGGCGGTGGGCACGGTGAGGTCAAAGCGCAGCGCCAGCTCTTTGGCGCCGGTGGTGTCGTCGTCGCCTTCGCCCTGTTGCGCGGCGAGGCGGCGCAGGCCGTACACCTCTTTGGCATCGATGCCCTTGGCGATGAGGATGTCGGTGCGCTCCACCGCCGCCGTTTCCAGTGGCGTGTAGCCAAAGCTCTCGTAGGCCTGGCGGATGCGGGCGGTGATGGCATCAAACGCCCGTTGCTGGGCCGGGAGGTATTCGGGGAAGCCGGAAATGGGAGAAAGTTTTTTGGAGGAGGTTGGGGTGGCCATGGGGTGCTTACTTTGTGGGCAATGGATATGCCCAAACTTGTAGCATGGGTTAGGTTAGGCGGGAAGGGGAGAGGGACGAAAATGACAGTTGT